>NZ_CAWMDN010000004.1:0-6048 GCF_963866575.1 Aeromonas sp. L_1B5_3 | reverse complement strand
TTTTCGACCGGAATATGCAATTCCCGGGCTGCCTTGAAAAAATGCCTGAGGGTGGTAGAAATACCCGCTATCAGATCAAAATTTCTCTGTAACCGTTTTCGCCATCCTTACCGATAAAATCAATTTAAAAATGACCATTTATTACGGTCAAAAAATGAGTGATCACGCCACTGACATAGCTATCATCAAAACTAAAATTACGAACCTAGAAATTTACTCAAAAATAACTTTTCAAAAATCAATAATAACTTCATTGGAAGGGTTGATATCATTTTTATAATTTGCAATAATTAAAACAAGATTATTGATTAAGACTTTTCCTTGTAGCTTAACATCAATATTTATGACAGATTACACTTAAATTATTATGTTCTTGATAATTTTCCTTACCAGCTATATTTAGGTGGCTACTTATCTGGTCTTATTGTTCACAGATAGGCACAAAAACACTAATAACAACTATAAGAAGGGGTTTATGATAAAAAGGCAAAAATGGGGTAGACCCCCAAAAATAGACTCAGACAAACGCACCCTGCGAGTTCGAGTTTCGTTTACAGCGGACGAATATCAGAAATTACAGGCACGATGCCATGCATCCGGGGTAGCTAAAATTAGCGAACTCGTTCGCGCAATTGCACTCAACGAGAAACACATAGACTCGGAACCAGCTATCTGTCATGTAGAATTGATCCATTGGTTAGCTCAGCTAAATAGGCTGACGGCAGATATCAACGAATTCATTTTGGAGTGTAGACTCCATTTACATTCTGATGAGGTCAAAAATAATCACTCCAAAAATGTTTTGATCCTCCAGAAAATCCAATCCGTCTATAAATTACTGATAAATATTTCAGGCGTAGCACATGTGGAGGGCAAACATGATCGGTGAGGTTTTTGATCTGACGCCAGGTTTTTCTGGGAGACTAAATTATATATTCAGGAATTCTCCATTCAAAAATTCTAACAACAAAAAGAAAGACCATAAAAAACAGGCCCCAACACAGATAAATTATCTTGGCGGAAATGTATTCAGCTACCCAGAGTTGGCGCTCACTGAAAGCGGTAAAAATTATAATGTCAGTGGGCTGCTCACAGAACTAGAGCAGCAGGCGAATTTGTATTTGGGTTCTGGAGAAATGAAATGTGCGCATTATTCAATTTCGTTACCTGCTGGTGATAGCCTCAGCCCATATCACTGGTTCGTGTCAGCTCGAATTTTCATGGATCGGATGGGATATGGAAATGACACGAAATGGACCTCTGTAATACACAATGACGCTCATTGCCAACATATCCATATCGTTGCATGTCGCGTAAAACTAGATCGCACTCTAGTCAATACCTACAACGATTATGACCGTTGCATACAGGCGGTACGAGATATAGAAAAAATTCTTGGCCTCGTTAAACAAAAAAATCCTAATGAAAACTGGGGAATTGAATATTCTATCACAGACATGAAAACCGGCACTGGTAGAGGAACGTTGTCAGCCCAGCAAGATCCAAAAAATCTTATAAGATCTGTTTTAGATAGAGTGTTTGAATGTAGACCGAGAACCATCTCTGGACTCGTAAAAAAGTTGCGGGGCTATAATGTGATGGTTGCCGTGCGTAGAAAAAATGGTGTCCCAACAGGCATTATGTACAGTGTTGATGGACTGATATGGATTTCAGGAACGCATGTTAAACGCCGCCGTGCGGCCTGGGGCAGGCTATTAGAACAGGGTATTACATACTCACCAACTAGAGATGATAAAATTTTAGAGTTACGTACTCACAATTTAGAGGAACAAAAAATAATAACTGAACTTCAAAAATACAATAAAATTTCACCAGAGCCAAATTTACATTTAAAACAAACCATCCCTATAGCATCAAAGGTTAGTTTAAATGAAAGAAAACATAACCAAAAATCACTAACATCTAAATGTGACACTTATATAGAAAATTTCATAGCATTGGTTCGCTGTACTCAAAAGCAATATAAGAAAATTATAGGTAGGGTTAAGTCATACATATACAGGGATAAACGATTTAACGCTCATAACCTGCTACAACTTAATTTTTCATGTGAATGGAAAGAAAAACCTTCCGATTCAGTGATTGAGGAGTTCTTAGCCGCGATAACGGCTGCATTAAAACGCATATTCAAGAATGGTTTTGAGTCAGTTAATCACGGATTGGAACCAAACCTACCCGATGGGTACGTTATGGATACAGAGGCACAGGCACAGGCACCAAACATCGTTGTGATTACATCATCAAATCAGGAGGAGTTAGTCACGTCAATTCACAACGCTAACAAATGGATCGATGATTGGACTGGAAGAACCATCCCAAATGGCATTGAGTTATTAAAGATGAAATAATTAAAACAATAAATTATGAGGTTAGTAATATGGCAATAGCAAGATTGAATTCAAACTTAAAAACAATCACATTCAGTACAACAATCAGCATTCAAGAAAATTTAGAACTCAAGGACGGAACCATTAGGTCAATATATAAATCCAAACATGAGCACCTTGGCACTGTTGATATAGATTCTGATTACTCACTAATTTCAAGTCTAACACAAGATGAAGTGATAAAATTTACCGAATGGGCTAAACAGCAACAAAATGACGTTAAAAATTCCTATCTCGCGAATCATGCCAGAGGTTTTTGGGGTGGTTACCCCGTTATAAAAAGATCAGTTTCCGATGATGAAAAGTATCGCGATGAATTTGGATTTATTCAAAATAGACGTATAGGTGAGTTCATAGGCGTTATCGCTGATCCGATAAAAATAAACCACCTCCTCTCGACATCAGACAAGGGTAATTCATTAAATTTCCACCTTATACGTAAGGATGGGACACTGGTCGACATGCTAAGTCCGTTGTGTGATGAAATTATCAGATCTCACAAAAAAACAAAATTAAACATTGAGGAGGCTAAGAATATTTTCCAGGGATTGAAACCCATTACCTACCTGATAACTGAGGTTATTGGATTTAAACAATCCGACCTAGAAAAAAAACTACCTCCTGGTTACAGAGCAAAAACTATATCATTGTTAAAAAATAAAACTAACGGTAAGTTTGGATAGTAAATACCGATCACAGGTCGGTCTAAAAACTAAAAAAATGATGAACAACGGATTGTATGTACGCAGGCATATTAAAATAAAAGTATTTTATTATACTGGCATCCTGCCGTTGACTAACGGCAATTTAAAAAATTCTACACTGTGGGCATAGCGTCAAAACTTGCCCACTATTCAGCTGACAGACGGCGATTGTTAGGGAAAGTGCGAACAAGTATCCCACGAACAAAAAATGAAAATTTTAGTCATTTAATATCAATGGGTTACCATTAAATGCTCTCGTGCCATATGACTTATTCGCACCTTCCCTAAGTTCCAACCCACCTTTGCTCAATGGCTTATCCAGGAAGTCTCCAACAACAGCGCCAAGGGGGCGTGTGATAATAAAGGCAGCCCAAAACAAGAATGTACGAGAGATCTTAGTCCATAAGTAGGCTGCGACTATGGCCAGCAACATGCCACCGAATACAACGGAACTCCCTGCATACCCGAATCCGGCATCATCGGCAGTCCAGTCACCCAATGCCGTGCCAAGAGTTTGTGAAAACATGATGGTGATCCAGTAGAACATTTCTGTTCTGGGTGACGAAATTACACTGGATGATATCTCTCCTTGCGCTCGATACCACACCCCAAAGGAACCAAGTAACAAAAGGAAGAGTATGGTCGAACCACCTGCATAACCAATTCCCAAAGAACGGTCTGCAAAGTCAGCCAGCGTTGTACCCACCGTGGTGGTTGCGATGATCGTGACCCAATACAGCGTAGGGTTATAAGACTTGGCGGATATCTGAGCACTGACAGCAGCAAAAAAAATGACTGCAAAAATTGCTGTACTCACTAGGTAGCCTAGATCCATCGACATCGATAACGCATCACCGCCTGTCTCACCAAGCGTTGTTGCTAAAATTTTAATCATCCAAAAGGCCAGTGTGATTTCTGGCACCTTGCTTACGATGTTATCGGTGTTGCTATGCATAGTTCACCCTATCATTTGGTTAGACGAATCGCCGTCCATGAAAGAGTGTCAGGGATTTATTAAGAAACACTTAAGCTGGATAGCGCCATGCGAAAAAATTTAACATTGATGCGTAGCGAATTGTGGAGTGTCAAATGGACTCACAAACTGGGTGGTTCTACTGGGCTTTCTTGTCTGCAATTTTTGCTGCTCTGACTGCAATTTTTGCGAAGGTAGGGGTGGAGGGGGTTGATTCTGACCTTGCAACTTTGATCCGCACAGGAGTGATCATCGTTGTTTTATCAGCATTTATTGCTTACACAGGGAAGTGGGCCAACCCTTTTGGTCTAACACCAAAAACTTGGATTTTCCTTACTCTGTCAGGTTTAGCAACAGGCGCTTCTTGGGTCTGCTACTTTCGAGCACTCAAGATTGGTGAGGCTTTTAAGGTTGCCCCAGTAGACAAGCTCAGCCTTGTCCTGGTTGCTATTTTTGCTTTCACTTTCCTTGGTGAACGACCATCGGTCAGAGAATGGCTGGGCATTGGCATGATCGCTGGCGGTGTCTTGCTATTGGCTTTCAAGCGATAGAAAGCTGAACGAAGCGCATCTTAAGACTTCCTTAATTTTAGCTGTGTATCATTTCGGATAAGACATTTGTGATTAAGATCGCATTTTTATCAGTAAATGACAAAATGCCGCTTAAGCTCACGTACAGCTTTGTTACCATTCATTTTCAACATAAAGACAAGATGTCTCGTTAGAAAGTGATTGTTGGACTATTAATGGAGTAAGTATGCCTTCCCTTATAAAAATAAAAATTGTTCCGCTTATGTTCTTTTTGGCACTGTATTTTGCATTTATGCTGAACTGGCGTGGAGTTCTCCATTTTTACGAAATCCTTTACAAATTAGAAGATTTTAAGTTTGGTTTCGCCATTTCATTACCAATATTGCTTGTTGCAGCGCTTAACTTTGTATTTGTTCCATTTTCGATACGGTATTTAATAAAGCCTTTTTTTGCACTTCTTATCGCACTTAGTGCAATCGTTAGTTACACAATGATGAAGTATAGAGTCTTGTTTGATCAAAACATGATTCAGAATATTTTTGAAACCAATCAAAATGAGGCGTTAGCATATTTAAGCTTACCAATTATAGTATGGGTTACTATTGCTGGTTTTATCCCTGCCATTTTACTTTTCTTTGTTGAAATTGAATATGAGGAAAAATGGTTCAAAGGGATTCTAACTCGTGCCCTATCGATGTTTGCATCACTTATAGTGATTGCGGTTATTGCAGCACTATACTATCAAGATTATGTGTCAGTGGGGCGCAACAATTCAAACCTCCAGCGTGAGATTGTTCCAGCCAATTTCGTTAATAGTACCGTTAAATACGTTTACAATCGTTATCTTGCTGAACCAATCCCATTTACAACTTTAGGTGATGATGCAAAACGGGATACTAATCAAAGTAAGCCCACGTTGATGTTTCTGGTCGTTGGTGAAACCGCTCGTGGTAAAAATTTCTCGATGAATGGCTATGAGAAAGACACCAATCCATTTACCAGTAAATCTGGTGGCGTGATCTCCTTTAATGATGTTCGTTCGTGTGGGACTGCAACCGCTGTATCTGTCCCCTGCATGTTTTCCAATATGGGGAGAAAGGAGTTTGATGATAATCTCGCTCGTAATAGCGAGGGTTTGTTAGATGTGTTGCAGAAAACGGGGGTCTCCATTTTTTGGAAGGAGAACGATGGCGGCTGCAAAGGCGTCTGCGACCGAGTTCCTAACATCGAGATCAAACCGAAGGATTACCCAAAGTTCTGCGATAAAAACACATGCTATGACGAGGTTGTCCTTCAAGAGCTCGACAGTGAAATTGCTCAAATGAAAGGGGATAAGCTGGTTGGCTTCCACCTGATAGGTAGCCATGGCCCAACCTACTACAAACGCTACCCTGATGCTCATCGTCAGTTCACTCCTGACTGTCCACGCAGTG
>NZ_CAWMDN010000003.1:0-60413 GCF_963866575.1 Aeromonas sp. L_1B5_3 | reverse complement strand
CCTCTGCCTCTGCCTCTGCTTGGCATGAGTCTGATTGTGAGGGGCGGGCATGTGCATCATGCCCGTCAAATCAACGTGAATACTCTACCCGGATGGGCAGCAAGTCTGGCAGAAACAACAAGGGCCGCACCATGTGCAGCCCTTGTTGTGTCAGATATTGCAGATTGAGCGCGTTAGCTGGCCCAGGTGATGATGTGGTCAATCCATTCACCCGCCTCATCTTCGTGGATCACCTTGCCACGTACGGATTGTCCCGCTTGATGCATGGCTGAACGACTACCGGTCAGCAGGGGATGCCACTCTGGCAAGGGGTGCCCTTCGGCAAGCAGGCGGTAAGCGCAAGTGGAGGGGAGCCAGTCATACTCGGCAATCTTGTCGTGGGTGATCTGCAGGCAATCCGGTTCTTTCTTGAAGCGGTTCATATAGTCGGAGCACTGGCAGGTTTTGGTATTGAGCAGGTTGCAGGCTACGTTGGTGAACACCAGCTCTTCGGTATCTTCATCGATCAGCTTGTTGAGGCAGCATTTGCCGCAACCATCGCAGAGGGATTCCCATTCGGATTCAGTCATCTGCTGCAGACTCTTGGTCTGCCAAAAGGGGGCTTGCATCATACCGCTCACTTAATACACCTGATAAAACGCGTGGTTATACCCCTTGTCCCCCGGCATTTCAAGATGAGCGTACCAATGGCGAGAAAATATGAGTGAACTCGATATATTGCCTGGAGCCATAAGATACCTGCGTCTGAGACTGGTTCATTGTACCGTCTGTTTTAACCATCTCTTTCCAGACTCTTTGAGTGCCTATCATCTTCACTCGAGTGGGGGTGAAAAAGGCGCGATCAAGAGGAGCTCGACCCTGGCTCAGTGATTGAGATAGATATCCTGTTCGCCATAACTCATTCGTTTACCGTTCACAGCAATACGTTCGGCGCCAAAGAAGCAGGCCAATATGCCTGACTGCTGGCCAAGACGCTGCAATCTGGCGTGATCCAGCTCGATCTGTTCGGGCAGCCAGGTAAAGACCGCTGCACAATGCCCCTGACAAAGGCTGCGCTCTAGTGTCTGTTGCCAGTTCTTGATCTTCGGGCTGTGTACGATCAGCACCCGTTTCGGGTCTATGCCACGCTCTTGCAAGCGGTTGGCTGCAGGGCGGCCGGGTGGGGCGATCAACAGGATCCATCCGGTATGGTTGTTACCGATGCGGGTCAATTCATCCAGAAACTGTTCATCGGAGTTAATACGCACGCTGGCCGTACCCGCTTTGCAGAGGATCCTTGTTGGCCATGGACGGCTGATGGTGCTGCTCATTGCGACATAGGGAGAGTGCAGAGTCTGGTTCATATCCATTATCCTGTATGAAAATACAAGCTGTATGCACATACAGTAGTTATGTTCTAGGTACCTGACAAGCTGTTTTTAAAGAAATATGTGATCTCTACGATGCAAATATTCAGTAAGTAATTGATTTTAAATATGTTGATGATCTATTGAATGGTGGTGTTTTTTTGTTCTATGGACAAACGCTGGTGTACCACCCATGGTTATACAGGTCGTCAAGAGGAGGATCCGAGATGGATATCAGCACGTTGCAGCGTCTGGATGCCAACATTTTGCTGGGCATCATCAATGAGAAATTGCGGCTTGAATGTGATGGGCTGGAGGAGTTGCTGGCCTATTACGACATGAGTGAGGAGCAGCTGGCGGTGCGGTTGGGCCAGATTGGATATCACTATGATCCTTTGAGCAATCAGTTCAAGGCACACACCTGATGGTGCAATGCAGGTTTCATATTTGCCCTGTAGCATATATCGGCGCATTGAAATCGCTTTCAATGCGCCGTTTCAGTGCCTATTTTCAAGGATTTTCAAAGCCTGGCAATCGTTGAAAACCTATTCACGTTATTTTATTTTAACTTTAAACATAACCTATTGATAAAGGTGGTTATTTTTTATGAATGGCAACGAGTCAAAGGAAAGGGTTTTCACGCTTTTGGGGCGGTTTTCATCGGTTAAAGTGTGACTTGCGTTAACTTTTAATTGTGCGGCTTTCGTTAGTATTCTCACGCCGGTACATATTTTGAGATAACAACAGCGCCGGTCCCGATCCTCGGGATAACAATTTTATTTGTAACGAAGGAATATGGTTTATGGCTACCAAGAAGAAGACAGACCAGGATCTCCAACTGGATAAAGATCAGCTCAAGGCGAGTATCGTGCGTCACCTGCGTTCTACCTTGGGAACAAGCGAACAGAAAGCCTCTCACGATGCATGGTGGAAAGCCACCGCAGCGGCGGTCAACGAACAGGTTTACGAGCGCCTGACCCGCACTCAGCAGACTCACTTCAAGAAAGATACTCGTGCTATTCACTATCTCTCTGCTGAATTCCTGATGGGGCGTCTGACCTCCAACAACCTGCACAACCTCTCTCTTTACAAGATTTGTGAAGAGGCGCTGAGCGAACTCGGTCTGGATCTGACCGACTTGTGTGAACAAGAGCCCGATATGGCGCTCGGCAATGGTGGCTTGGGTCGTCTGGCTGCCTGCTTCATCGACTCGCTGGCAACCCTGAACTACCCGGCAGTGGGCTACGGTATCCACTACGAACACGGTCTGTTCCGTCAGGAGATCCAGGATGGCCGCCAGATTGAGCGTCCGGACTCCTGGCGTGAATATGGCAACCCTTGGGAGATCTGCCGTCCGGAGTCGGTACAGGAAGTCCCCCTCTATGGCTATGTCGAGACCGTCTTCGGTGATAACGGCGGTTTGAAGAAGGTGTGGCACGCGGGTCGCAAGATCAAAGGGGTGCCTTGGGATATCCCGGTAGTCGGTTTTGGCGGCAGTACCGTCAACATCCTGCGTCTGTGGGAATCCCGAGCCTCCGAGTTTTTTGACTGGGACGTGTTCAACGCCGGTGGTTACATTGACTCCCAGGCAGAGAAAGCACAGGCCGAAACCATCTCCAAGGTGCTCTATCCGAACGATGAGACCGATGCCGGTAAAGAGCTGCGTCTGATCCAGCAGTACTTTTTCTGCGCCTGCTCCATCAAGGAAATCATGCGCCGCTATAAGCGGGTGCATGAGAGCGACTTCAGCAATTTCGCGGCCCAGATCGCTATCCAGCTCAACGATACTCACCCCACTATCGCCATTCCCGAACTGATGCGAGTGCTGGTGGATGAAGAGGGGTTGGACTGGGCGGCCGCTTGGGAGATCAGCTATCAGGTATTCTCCTACACCAACCACACCCTGCTGCCGGAAGCGCTGGAGAAGTGGTCGGTCAGCCTGTTCGAGAAGGTGTTGCCACGCCATCTCGAGATCATTTATGAGATCAACGCCCGTTTCCTGAACGAGCTGGTCGAACCCAAGTGGCCCAGTAACGATGCCATCAAAGCCAAACTCTCCATCATCGAAGAGGGGAGTGTACGCAAGGTGCGCATGGGCAACCTCTGCGTCATCGGCTCTTCCAAAGTGAACGGCGTTGCGGAGATCCACTCCAAGCTGGTCAAGGAAGATCTCTTCCCCGAGTATGCCGAGCTGTGGCCGGAGAAAATGTGCAACGTGACCAACGGGGTGACGCCGCGTCGCTGGCTGCTGGCGTGCAACCCGGAACTGGCTGCACTCTATAACGAGGTGGTGGGCAAGGAGTGGCCGCTGCAGCTGGACAAGCTGCGTGGTGTCGTGAAGTTTGCCGACGACAAAGCGTTCCAGAAGCAGTTTATGACCATCAAGCGTCACAACAAAGAGAAGCTGGTCAAGGTCATCAAGGCGGAAACCGGTATCGATGTGAGCGCCGAGGCGATCTTCGACGTCCAGATCAAGCGTCTGCACGAGTACAAGCGTCAGCAGCTGAACCTTATCCACATCATGGCGCTCTACCGTCGTTTGCTGGCCAACCCGGACTATGACATGCATCCGCGCGTGTTCATTTTCGGCTCCAAAGCGGCGCCCGGTTACAAGCTGGCCAAAGATATCATCTATGCTATCAACAAGTTGGCGGATCGGGTCAACAATGACGCCCGTATTCAGGGCAAGCTGAAAGTGGTGTTCATGCCGAACTACCGCGTGAGTCTGGCCGAGAAGCTGATCCCGGCAGCTGACGTCTCCGAGCAGATCTCCACTGCAGGCTATGAAGCGTCCGGTACCGGCAACATGAAGATGGCCCTCAACGGTGCCATCACCATCGGTACGCTGGACGGCGCCAACATCGAGATCGCGGAAGAGGCCGGTGCTGAAAACTGCGCCATCTTCGGTCTGAACGTGGATGAGGTGAAGGCCCTGAAAGGCCGCGGTTACAACCCGTATGACTTCTACTATGCGAACTCAGAGCTGAAGGCTGTGCTGGATTGGTTTGATACCGACTACTTCACTCCGGGGCGTCCGGGTGAGCTGGCCTCCATCAAGCGCTCCTTGCTGGAAGGGGGTGATCCTTACCTGACACTGGCGGACTTCCAGTCCTACTCCGATGCGCACAAGCTGATCGATACCT
This sequence comes from Aeromonas sp. L_1B5_3, assembly GCF_963866575.1. NCBI lineage: Bacteria > Pseudomonadati > Pseudomonadota > Gammaproteobacteria > Aeromonadales > Aeromonadaceae > Aeromonas > Aeromonas sp. L_1B5_3. The sequence goes on along the minus strand of NZ_CAWMDN010000003.1, from coordinate 55,924 downwards.
GGTATCGCGATCCGGCGCTGTGGGCGAAGAAGGCCATCATCAACTCGGCCACCATGGGCAAGTTCAACTCCGACCGCTCTATTCAGGACTATGTAGAGCGGATCTGGAACCTGAAACGCTGCTCCGTCAACTAACGGTTCACGGCAATAAAAAACCCCCGCAATGCGGGGGTTTTGTTTATCCGGGGGTTAGTGGATATCAGAGGATATCGCCGACAAAGAAGGCCAGCATAGCCAGCAGCACAGTGAAGACCAGATTCAATGACATACCGGCTTTCATCATCTCTTGCTGGCGGATATGGCCGCTGGCAAAGACGATGGCATTGGGCGGCGTTGCGACTGGCAGCATAAAGGCGCAAGAGGCACCGATAGCGATGAGAACCGCCATGACGACGGGAGAGACGCCCAGCGCTTCAGCCACACTGGCAAAGAGCGGGATCAGCAGCGCCGCGGTCGCGGTATTGGAGACCAGCTCGGTCAGGAAGACCACGAAAGCGGCGAGCAGCAGCAGGATCACGAAAATGTTGGCATGAGAGAGGACTGCCGACAGATGTTCCGCCAGAAAGGCGCTGGTACCGGTGGCCTTGAGGATGGCGCTCAGGGTCAGGCCGCCGCCAAACAGCATCAACACGCCCCAGTCGGTGTTCTTGTTCACGTCATCCCAGCTGGCGACGCGGCTCACTACGATGGCAACGATGGCCCCCATGGCGATCAGGGTATCGAGTTGAGGTATCCCGCCAAAGGCGTTGGAGATAGGTTGCGAACCGATCCACAGCACCACAGTGGTCAGGAAGATAGCAAGGGTAACTTTGCGCTCGCGGGTCCAGTTGATGGTGACATCCTGTAGTTCAACCTTGTGGTTGAGCTGCGGGCGAGTGACCAGATAGAGCAGGGCAATGCCGCAAGGCATCAGGATAAGGACGACCGGGATCCCGAACTTCATCCAGTCGGTGAAGCCGATCCCCATCTGGGCTGCTGCAATCGCGTTGGGTGGGCTGCCCACCAGGGTGCCGATACCGCCGATGCTGGCGCTATAGGCGATACCAAGCAGGACGAACACGAAGGTGGCACGATTTTTCTTGCTATCAAGGCGGGTCAGCATGCCGATCGCCAGTGGCAGCATCATAGCGGTGGTGGCGGTGTTGCTGATCCACATGGACATGGCGGCGGTAATGGTGAAGAGCAAAATGACGCCCCAGCCAAGGTGCCCGTTGGCCAGATGCATCACCTTGCCAGCCATCAGGGTGTCCAGTCCCTGTTTGGAGAGGGCGGCAGCCAGTGCGAAGCCACCGAAAAAGAGGAATAGGATCGGGTTGGCGAAGTCGGTGAGTGACTTGCTCATGTCAAAGACCCCGAGCACGGTTGCGAGCAAGGGCACCAGCAGTGCGGTGATGGTGACATGGAGAGCTTCAGTCAGCCAGAGGATGGCGATGAAGACCAGAATGCCCAGCCCCTTGTTGACCATGGGTTCAAACGGTAGCCAGGCGAGCATGGCGCAGAGCAGCAGGACATCCAGGATAACTATCCCTGATTTGACATCCAGCCAGCGAGATGAGGCTGAGGGTACAGCAGATGTGTGCATAATGTTCTCTCGGTTAATTTATGGTTGTTTTTGTGTTGCCGAGACTACATCTCTTCACCTGGATGAAACAGGCCTGTGTGCCGAAAATCAGTCACTACTCACAGAGTGATTGATTAATCGGCGCGAAATTAAACATGTGCGCAACATCCATCAAACGTTGACGAATTGCTCCAGCCACTGTTTGAACATGCTCTTGGGCAGTGAACCGTTGACTTGAGCCACCATCTTGCCCTGTTTGAAAACCATTAGCGTAGGGATACTGCGAATGGCGTAGCGTGCAGCGATGCTGGCTTGCTGCTCGGTATCTACTTTGACAAAGCGCATTTGTGGTTCCATTTCGTGAGCCACTTCGTGAAACACGGGGGCAAATTGTTGGCAAGGGCCGCACCAGCTGGCCCAGAAATCGACGACAACCGGAATGTCGGAGCTGATGAGAGTATCGAACTGGTTGTCACGACCGAGTGTTGGTGTCTGGCCAAAAAGCGCGGCTTTGCAGTGGCCGCACTTGGCTGAATGGTCGATATGGTCCAGAGGCAGGCGGTTTCTGGTAAAGCAGTGGCTACAATAAGTAGTGACAAATGACATAATTGGCTCCTGTAGATGTATTCTGATGGGGAGATTTGCTGCCCAATCAGCGCCGCGCCACGGTAACACAATGGCCGGCAGGAGTGGATCATGCTCCCGGGGTTCATTACCCTGCAGGATAATTCAGCGACCACAGTTGAGAGTCGAGACGGGATGAACAAAGGATCACGGAAAAACCGTGTGCTGCTTGGGCTGGTTGTGGCCTTGCTGCTCGCGTTTTCGGGATACTGCTGGCAGTTGCTCAGTCAGCAGCAGCAAGCTGAGGATATGAGTACCGCGGCAGAGGTTGTGCTGAACCGGATTAATTCGGACACCGTCTATCTGCTTGGACGGGAGCAGGCCAATGACACCAACGTCCAGCAGCGCCTCAGCCAGTTATCTGCAAATCTGGATAGCTTTGTGCGCATGGTTCGCAGTGATCCACTGCTTATCTCTTTTCCCCTTTCCCAGACTCTGTTGCAGGATATGGACTCCTATCTGATGGAGCTGGCCCAACTTCATGCCATGGAGATGGCGATAGAGTACATTCAGCAGCCATTCCAGCTGCAACTGCACAAGGTACTGGCACTGCCACAGGCAGACGACACCTTGCAGAGCAATCTCAAGGAGCTGGCACAGTTGGGGTCATTCCTGCAAAAAAGCTGGAGTAAAGAGGAGCAGGAGCAGCTGACCCTGCTGCAGCAACAATTGACAACCCGCTATCGCGATCAGCCAGACGTTATAGCTCTGGTTCAGTTGAGTGCGGATCTGAGCCGCCAGGTGGTTGCGTATCACACACTGCGTAACAGGCTGATCGACATGCATGTGGTTGATACTCTGGTGCGCTGGAAGCTCGATCGGCTTGAGTGTGCCGCCAAACTGATGAACCGCTTCTATCTGATGGTGCTCGGGGGGGCTTTGATTTGCTTTGGTCTGGTGGCCTATACGCTGTGGCGGAGAAATCAGAAGCTGAGTGAGCTTTCTCACCAGACCGGTCTGCTGGCGCAGGCCAAAAGCGATTTTCTGGCCAACATGAGCCACGAGATCCGCACGCCCATGAATGCCATCATCGGTTTCAGTTCGCTGGCCCTGCAAACCGAGCTGGATCAACAGCAAAGGGACTACCTTGGCAAGATCAAATCCTCTTCCGATACCTTGTTGCTGCTGATCAACGACATCCTCGATTTGACCAAGGTGGAATCAGGCAAACTGACGCTGGAAGAGATCGATTTCGATCTCAGCGAGCAGCTGGATTCGCTGGCGGGCATGTTTGCCGATCTGGCTGAACGCAAACATGTCGAGGTGATCATCTGCAAATCTTCCGATGTTCCGGTTTTCCTGCGTGGTGATCCCCTGCGTCTGGGGCAGGTGTTGGTCAATCTGGTCAATAACGCCATCAAGTTTACCGAACGTGGTGAGGTGGAAGTGTCGATTAGTTTGGCCAGCGCGCATCCCATGCGGATCCGCTTCAGTATCCGTGATACCGGTATCGGGATTGCGGAGGATAAGCAGGCTAATCTGTTTCAGGCGTTTACCCAGATTGATGCCAGCAATACCAGAAAATATGGCGGTTCCGGCCTTGGCCTAAATATCTCCCAGCGCCTGGTGGAACTGATGGGTGGGCGGATCTCGGTGCAGAGCAAACCCGGGGTCGGCTCGCTGTTCCAGTTTGATGTTCCCATGACTCAGGCTGTTTATGGCGTGGCTGGCCGTAAAGTGTTCTTCGAACATCAACCGCTGGTGCTGGTGATGGATGACAACGAGCTGGTGCTGGATCTGGCCAAAGATATCCTGACCCGCGCCGGTGTCAGAGTGCTTGCTGTCAATTCGCTTTCCCGTGCCCGTCAGGTGTTGCGGGAAGAGGGGCAGAGCCTGAAGCTGGCTATTCTCGACTGGCGGATGGGGCAGGAGGATGGGCTGGATCTGGCCCTCGAGATGTATCAGCACAGCCAGTGGCGCCGGATCCCCATTCTGATGATCAGTGCCTGGTCCAGAGATGGTCTGCACGGCAAGATGGAAAGCATCGGGCTGACCCATTTCCTGCCCAAGCCGATGACTGAAAACTCCCTGCTGGCCAAGGTGGATGAGCTGCTCAATGGCAGCTCTTATGAACACCACTTGCGACAGGCGGAAGCGCAAGGCGATCAGCAGCATTTCAAATCTCTGCTGCAGGGAACCCGGGTGTTGCTTGCCGAAGACAACCGGGTTAACCAGCAACTCATTATCGAATATCTGCGCCGGGTGGATGCTGTCGTGACCGTGGTCAACAATGGCCGCGAAGCTGTAGAGCGCGTTGCCGAGCAGCCGTTTGATGTCATCCTGATGGATCTGCAGATGCCGGTGCTCGATGGCCTCGATGCTACCCGCCAGATTCGCAAGATGGTCGACAAGCACGACGTCCCTATCATTGCGCTGACCGCCAGTGCCATGCCGGGCGACAAGGAGCGTTGTCTGGGGGTCGGGATGAATGGCTATGTCACCAAACCGGTCAGCAAGCTCGATCTTTACAACAACCTGCTGCAGTGGGTAAAACCACAAGAGCTGGAGCAGAGCGGTATGCTGGAGGTGAAACCGCCCGACATGATGGGGGTGCTAGACCTGCAGGATGCGCTCAAGCGGCTGGAACAGGACAAGGAGGCGCTGCAGATCCTCTTCAAGCTCTTCATGTCGGAGCACAAGGATGATCTATGGGAGATCCGCTCGGCCTTGCGCCGTCAGCAGCCGGATGTTGCCTGTAAATTGCTGCACACCCTCAAGGGGGTGTCGGCCAATATCTCCGCAGCCCGTTTGCAGGTGGTCGCCGGGGAGTTGGAGTGGCGGTTGCGGCAAAATGAGGTGCTGAGCGAAGCAGATCTTGAGCAACTGCAACAGGTATTCAGCCAGACCAGAGAGGAGGTATCCCACTTTCTTCTGACCGGTGAGCAGCATGAAAATACGTATAATCCCTATGCAACAGGTGATGATCGCCCCTCTCAGTGAATTAAATAGTAATTATTCTCATACCCCTTGGTTCGGGATATGATGACCCTTCGATTCAAATCGCCTCCAGCCGGAGGCGATTGTTTTCATTTCTGATGTCGACCCGTGAGAATGCTGTCTGCATCTGTGTGTTATGGCAGTTAAAAGGGCAAAGGTTGGTGGTGTGAGCGTATTTATACGATTGAGCTGGTTTTTCAGGGAGCAGTGGCGGCGGTATCTGATTGCCATCTCTCTGCTGATGGTGGTGGCCTTGTTGACCGTCATTCCGCCCAAAGTGGTCGGCTGGGTGGTGGACGGCATTACCAGGGGATCCCTCGATAGCGCAACGCTGACGGGCTATCTGGCCGGCCTGTTTGGCCTCGGTTTACTCATCTACATGCTGCGTTATGCCTGGCGAGTCATGCTGTTTGGCGCCTCGTACCGGCTAGCCTTTGTGCTGCGCAACCGTCTGTTCAGCCACTTCACCCGGATGAGCCCCGATTTCTACCAGCGCCACCGTACCGGCGATCTGATGGCCCACGCTACCAACGATATTCAGGCGGTGGAGATGACCGCCGGGGAAGGGGTCTTGACCCTGGTGGACTCCATCATGGTCGGGGTGCTGGTGCTCTCCATCATGTGCAGCCAGTACTCCTGGCAACTGACTCTGCTCTCCCTGTTGCCACTGCCGGTGATGGCTTTTTTCATGAACCGCTTTGGCAAGCAGATCTACAAGCAGTTCAAATCAGCGCAGGGGGCCTTTTCCAAACTCAACAACAAAACCCAGGAGGCGCTCTCCGGTGTGCGAGTGCTCAAGTCCTACGCCGTTGAATCCCTAGAAGATCAAGGTTTTGCCGAACTGACCCGGCAGGCCGGGGAACGCAACATGGCTGTGGCTCGCATCGATGCCAAGTTCGATCCCGTCATCTATCTCTGCATCGGTTGCTCCTATTTTCTGGCGGTAGCGGGTGGCAGTGCACTGGTACTCCGTGACGAGCTGACCCTGGGGGAGCTCACCAGCTTCACCATGTACCTCGGCCAGCTGATCTGGCCCATGTTCGCCATCGCCTGGCTGTTCAACATCATAGAGCGGGGCAGCGCCGCCTATTCGCGAATTGAAAGTCTGCTCGGCGAGCGCAGCGATATCGAAGAGCCGGCTCACCCGCTTGCGTTGGTCTCGCCCTTCCCGTTGCAAGCCCGCGATGTGGGGTACCAGCTTGAGCAGCGTACCCTGTTGCAGAGTGTGGATTTCACCCTGCAAGCTGGCGGTATGCTGGGGATTGTCGGGCGTACCGGTGCTGGTAAAAGTTCCCTGCTCAAACTGCTGATGCGGCTGGCCAATCCCACTGCGGGAGAGATCTGCATGGGGGATATTCCCATCTCGCAACTTGCGCTGGGTGAGCTGCGCAGCCAGTTTGCCTATGTGCCGCAGGAGCCATTTCTGTTTTCCACCACCATCGCTGCCAACATCGCCCTTGGTCGGCCTGATGCCAGCCGCGAGGAGGTCGAGCGGGTGGCGCGGATCGCCTGTGTCCATGACGACATCAGCCGTTTCCCCAAAGGCTACGAGACCGAAGTGGGGGAGAAGGGGGTGACCCTCTCTGGCGGCCAGAAGCAGCGGCTCGCCATCGCCCGTGCTCTGCTGCTGGAGGCGCCCATTCTGGTGCTCGATGATGCGCTCTCGGCAGTGGATGCCCACACCGAGCAGCAGATCCTGCACGCACTCAAGGCGCACAAGCGCACCCTCATTCTGGTCAGCCACCGGATGACGGCGGTGGAGCAGGCCGATGAAATTCTGGTACTGGAGCAGGGGGCAGTCAGTGAGCGTGGCCGCCACGGCGCCCTGATGGCTCACAACGGCTGGTATGCAGATATGGTGCGTTACCAGCGTCTCGAAGAAGCAGTGGAGGAGAGCCTGTGAACCCGACCATCAAACGGCTGCTCGCCTATTGTGCCCGTTATCCGCGCTGGCTGATCCAGGCTGGCCTCTGCTTGCTGTTGGCAACTGGTGCCGAAGTGGCTGGCCCCCTGCTCATCAAACTGTTCATCGATGACTATCTGACACCGCGCCAGCTGGTGTGGCCCGCCATTGCGGCCATTGCGGCCGGCTATCTCGGTTTGCAGGTGCTCTCTGCCGCGGGTTTCTACCTGCAATCCCTGCGCTTTAACCGCATCGCCCAGGCGGTAGTGCAAACCTTGCGCGAACAGGTATTTGCCACCGCGATCCGGTTGCCGGCCCGCTACTTTGACCAGCATCGCTCCGGCTCGCTGATTTCCCGTATCACCAACGACACCGAGGCGATCATGAACCTCTACGTGCAGGTGATTGGGCTGCTGGTGCAGAAGGTGGTGCTCTTGTGCGGCATTCTCATTTCCATGGCGCTGTTGGATCTGCGGCTGATGCTGGTGTGTGCCTGCCTGCTGCCGGCGGTGGGCGGAGTGATGTGGCTTTACCAGAAACTGAGCGTGCCCGTGGTACGGGCGACCCGCAGCCTGCTCTCCGACATCAACAGCCGTCTCAACGAGTCGCTACAGGGGATGCCGGTCATTCAGGCCATGGTGCAGGAGCGCCATTTTGCCAACGCCTTTGCCGAGGTGAACCAGCAGCACTGGGCGGCGCGCCTCAAGAGTCTCAAGATCAACGGCATCCTGCTGCGCCCGCTTATCGATCTCTTCTACATGATGGTGCTGATCGGCCTGCTGGCGCTGTTTGCCCACGAGGGGCTGAGTAGCGCGGGTGCCATTCAGGTGGGGGTGCTCTACGCCTTTATCAGCTATCTGGGGCGGATGATTGAGCCGCTTATCGAGATGACCAACCAGCTCAACCAGCTGCAGCAGGCGATGGTGGCGGGGGAGCGGGTCTTTGCCCTGCTCGATGAAACCCGCGAGAGCACCGACGGTGAGCTGCGCCCGCTGGAAGGAAGGGTCAGTTTCGAGCGGGTGGGATTCTCCTACGATGGCGAGCAGCAGGTGCTGTGCGACATAAGCTTTACCGCCACACCGGGCCAGATGCTGGCGCTGGTGGGCCACACCGGCAGTGGCAAGTCCACCATTATCAGCTTGCTGATGGGCTTCTATCCGCTGGATCAGGGGCAGATCCGCTTCGATGATCACCCGATGGCGAGACTGTCGCTCTCGGCGGTGCGCCGCAGCATCGGGCTGGTACAGCAAGATCCCTTTATCTTCGTCGGTACCCTGGCCGAGAACCTGCGGCTCGGTCGGGCCGGCATCGACGAGGCGCGGCTGTGGCAGGCGCTGACCGAGGTGCAGCTGGCCGAGTTTGTGCGCAGCCTGCCGGATGGCTTGAACACCCTGATGGAGGAGGGGGGCAAGAACCTCTCCGCCGGCCAGCGCCAGCTGCTCTCCTTTGCCCGCGCGCTGGTGGGAGATCCGCGCATCCTCATTCTGGACGAGGCGACCGCCAGCGTGGACTCCCAGACCGAGCTGGCCCTCTCTTCGGCGCTGGCTGCGGCGCGCCGCGGTCGCACCACCATCGCCATCGCCCACCGCCTCTCGACCATCGTCGATGCGGACGAGATCCTGCTGCTCTCTCGCGGTCAGGTGAACGAGCGGGGCAGCCATGGCGAGCTGATGGCCCTCGGCGGCCATTATGCCCAGCTGTTCGATATGCAGAGTCAGGGGGCCTGGCTCGAAGAGAAGCGGGCCTGATCGACCGGCAAATGCAAAAAGAGGGAACCGTTGTGGTTCCCTCTTTTTTTGGGCAATGAAATAGCGGCAAGCGTGATCCGCGTCCTTGTCCAATGATGGTCATGCTGGCAACATGTTGTTTACATCAACTCATCGGATCAGTTCGCATATGGATTTGCAACGTTTGAAGGCCAATCTGGCGCTGCGGCTCTTTGCCTGGCGTTACATTCCCGTCATCGGTTTTTGTGCCCCGATCATCGAAGAGATGAACGCCAAGGCGCTGCGCATTCGCATTCCTCTTGGCTGGCGTACCCGCAACCATCTGGGCAGCATGTATTTTGGCGCGCTGGCCACCGGCGCCGATCTGGTGGGCGGTCTGCTGGTGATGGAGAAGGGGCGACAGCGGCGCAAGAAGGTACACTTCGCCTTCAAGGATGTGCAGGGGGAGTTTTTGAAACGGCCCGAGGGGGATGTGCAGTTTGACTGCGCAGCGGGGGAGGAGATAGACGCCATGATCGATGAATCGCTCGCCACTGGGCAGCGCATCAATCGCCCCATCCAGGTGGTGGCCACCTGTCCCTCTCTAAACGGGGATGAGGCGATGGCGCGCTTCGTATTGACCCTCTCGATCAAGGCCAGCTGACGCGCTCAAGAGATACGCCCGTACAGGCAGCTCAAACGCTCCGCCAGCAGATCTGGCGGAGCGGTGGCAATCAGCCGTGACCGATCACTCGATCTCCGGGCTCATCCCCTCTTTGACCACGACCTTCATGCCGTTGAAGTTGACCACCTGCTCGGCCACGATCTTGCAGCGCTTGCGGGTCTCTACCTGACCGTCCACTTCGACCAGCCCTTCGGCGACGAGCGCCTTGGCCGCGCCGCCACAATCGGCCCAACCCTGATGCTTGATAAGGTCACACAAGGCAACGAAGGGGTGACCTTCGAGCAGAAACGTCTCCATGGGAATTCCTCTAACTGGATGAATGCCGGACGTGGCAGGGCGGCTATTTTAGGCAGTTCACCCCGGCAAGGAAAGGGAAGGGGGCCGATGGCCGTGAAAAATGGCCGGACACAAGCGGCCTTTTTGCGTGCCACCCCGCATTTGGCGGCTGGCTGGGACGCCTGATGACGCAGCGCGTCCCTCGCGCTGTCCCCTCGGTACCTCCCGGCTGTTAGCATGCTCCTTTTCCTGCTGATGCAACTGCAAGGAGCTTCCCATGACACTCTCCCGACTGCTGCTGGCCTGCGGCGCTCTCACGCTGTGCGGCGTAGCGCAAGCCAGTACGCCGGTACAGTTTTCCCTGCCCGGGGTCAATCTGCCCGCCTCCCATCAGGTGGAAGGGGCGCGCGCCTCTCTGCTTTACGGTCGTACCGATCAGGTGAAGGGGATCGATCTGCCGGTGTTTGCCCTCTCCGATGTGGATCGGTTCAGTGGCCTGCAGCTCGGGATCTTTCTCGGTGCCGGCCGGGTGCGCCACCAGTTTGGCGGGGTGGCCATCAATGCCGTCAACTGGCATGAGGGGCAGGATACCGGCGTCAATCTCGGGCTGGTCAACCTGACCAATAACGTACAGGGGCTCAACTGGGGGGCGGTCAATATCGCCAAAGGCAATGCGCTGGCCAACGTCGGGCTGGTCAACTATGCCGAGCGCACCACCTTCCAGATCGGTTTTATCAATGCCACCAAACACCTCGACGGCTTGCAGATCGGGTTGGCCAACTACGCCGCCAACGGCGTTTTCCCCATTTTGCCGCTGGCGAACTTCCAGAAATCGTTCTGAGTGGGCGGTTCGCTTTGCGTTAAGCCCGCAGGCTGATTACCCTGTGCCCCTTCTATCCGTGACACAGAGGTAACAGATGACGGCAGGGCTGATGAGTGCAATCGGAATTGGTTGGGATGTGCGGGGCTGGCAGGGCAGCGCCCAGGCGGTGGCCGTGGTGGGCTGGCAGGCCGACTCCAACCGTCTGCACTGGCTCGGGGTCTCGCCGTTGTTTCGCCTGAGTTCACGGGTTGCGCCGGATCTGGCCGCCTTGCTGCGTCCGGCCCTGCAGGACGGAGCCTTGCTTGCGCAGGTCGCGGCCTGCCCGCAACTGGCGCTCGGTATCGATGCGCCGCTCGCCTTTCCCCGCGCCTTGCGCGACCTGCTTAACGGCCGGCCGCTCTCCTGCGCCGTGCCCGAGCGGGAGATCGACAACCCCTACGCCTATCGCGACTGCGAGCGCTGGTTGTATCAGCAATATGGCAAGAAGCCGCTGTCGGCCACCTTCGACCGGCTCGGCAATAACGCCACCCTGGCGCTCTCCATGCTGCCCAATCTGGCTGATCTGCAACTGGTGCCGACCGTCGCCCCGCAGGCCAGTCGCGCCGTGCTGGAGGTCTATCCGGCGCTGGCCAAGGTCGCGGGCAAGGCATCCCCTGCCAGACCCGAGCTGGCGGCGCTGCTGCCTGCCGATGTGGTGCCGGATACGGATCGCTACGATGCGGCGCTGTGCGCCCTGATGGCGCTGCAATATGCCGCTGGCGGTCGGGTCGCCCGGCTGCCCGCCCTGTTGACTCCGCCAGCCGGGATGGCGCTGGATGAGGGGTGGGTCTACCACTTCGCCCGTCCATAGCGAGCAGAAAAAACGAACGCAAAGCAGTGCCGAATGGCATGGCTTCAGGCCAAAAGCCTGCGTTTAATCAGGAAAATGCCGGTTCGTGCCGTGACAGGGTGGCAATCCAATATCTTCATCCGATATATTGCCCCCTTTGCTGATCCTTTGTTGTGGTGATCCCGATGAAATCCGTTATCTCTATTCAGTCCCACGTGGTGTTCGGCTGTGCCGGCAACAGCGCCGCCGTTTTCCCCATGCGCCGTCTGGGTGTCGACGTGTGGCCTGTCAATACGGTGCAGTTTTCCAACCATACCCAGTACGCACAGGGCTGGCAGGGGATGGCGATGCCGGCGGGACACATCAGCGCGCTGGCCGAAGGGCTGGGCAATATCGGGGTGCTGGGCCAGTGTGATGCGGTACTGAGCGGCTACCTGGGTTCAGCCGAGCAGGGTGACGAGATCCTCAAGGTGGTCAACGCCGTCAAGGCGGCCAATCCCGATGCCATCTACTTCTGCGATCCTGTGATGGGCCATCCAGAGAAGGGGTGCATCGTCGCCCCCGGCGTCACCCGTTTTCTGACCGAGCAGGCACTGCCGGTGGCCGACATGATGGCCCCCAACCTGCTGGAGCTGGAGACCCTCTGCGATACCCATCTGGCGGATCTGGCGCAGACCCGCGCCGCCGCCCATCAGCTGCTGGCCCGTGGCGTCAAGCTGGTACTGGTCAAGCATCTGGGCCGCGCGGCGAAAGACCCGAGCCGCTTCGAGATGCTGCTGGCCACCCCGGATGGGGATTACCTGATTGCCCGCCCGCTCTATGACTTTGCTCGCCAGCCGGTCGGAGTCGGCGATCTTATCAGTGCCCTGATGCTGGCCAACCTGCTGACCGGGCACGATGCGGTGAGCGCCTTTGAGCGCACCAATGCGGCGGTGGACGCCGTGCTGCAAGAGACCTGGCGCCAGCAGGCCTACGAGCTGCAACTCATCGCCGCGCAAGAGGCCTTTGCCCTGCCAGAGGTTGACGTGCGGGCGGTGAAACTACCCTGAGTCAGCGCAGACGTTCGTCTATCCCGACAAGAGATGGATTGCAGATGAAAAAGGCTTGCCAATGGGCAAGCCTTTTTGCTGTTTGCCGCATTGGGTGCGGCAAATCAATCAGGCGCGGGGATGACGGAGGCGATAACGCTCTGCCATGGCATTGGCCGCTACCATGGCGGCGTAGACATCCTGTTCACTGACTGTCATCGGCATGTTACCCATGGTATCGAGGGGATCGCAGGCCAGCTGCGCCACCTTGTGCCACTCGCTTTCATCAAAGTGGGTGAGCCCAAGCTCTTGCAGCGTCATCGGCAGGCCTGCGCAGTCGATAATGCGCAATACCTCATCAAGTTCATGTTGCGGGGCGCGCTCAAGCACCAGCTGGGTCAGCAGGCCGAAGACCACCTTCTCGCCATGCTGGGCACGATGGAGCTCAGCGATCAGTGACATGCCATTGTTGACGGCATGGGCAGCGGCCAGCCCGCCGGCTTCTGCGCCGACCCCGCTGAGGTAGATGGTGGCTTCGATGACCTGCTCCAGCGCCGGAGTGGAGACATGGTGGCGTATCGCATCCATGGCCAGCTCGATGTTTTCCCCCAGCAGCTCATAACAGAGCTTTGCCAGACCCAACCCGGTACGTGAAGGACGCTTGCCAACCAGATTGAGCCCGTCGGCCCGATAGCAGGCGCGCGCTTCGAAATAGGTGGCCAGGGCATCGCCGACACCTGCGGAAAAGAAGCGGGGAGGGGCGGCAGCAATGAGGGCGGTGTCAGCCAGCACCACGTCCGGATTTTGCGGCAGGAACAGATAGCGCTCAAATTCGCCCGCCTGGTTGTAGATGACAGCCAATGCCGTACAGGGGGCATCTGTGGAGGCAATCGTCGGGAACAACACAACCGGACGACGCAGATAGAAGGCCACGGCCTTGGCGACATCCAGCGTCTTGCCGCCGCCGATCCCGACAATCACGTTCGCGCCATATTGCTCGGCAAGGTGGGTCAGACGCTGGATCTCCTGTTCGGTGCATTCGTAGCGAAACTTGTCGACCACTCCACTGAGGCCTGCCTGCAGGATCCCCGCCAGGGCCTCCTCTTGCACCCGCTCAAGAATGAACTCGTCGCTGATGAGCAGCGCATTGTCACCAAAATCTTTAACGTGCTCATGGAGTTGTGGGAGAAGGTGTTGGCCGATGATGAACTTTTTGGGGGAGGTGACAGTACGGGGCAAAGTAGGCATCCATTATTCCTCAAGGCAGTGAACAACATAGATTTGATTATCAAATGGGTCTCACACGATACGCCTGCTGAAGCAAGAGATGAACAAGAAATGGGGCTCGTATTATTCCTTAATTAATCAATTTATTGGTTTTGTTGTATTTTGGCGCGAGCGACGGCGGGGGGTGAGGGGGGCTGGGTCAATGGCTGTTCCGTTGCTGTCTGTCGCAAGCCTATTGCTGCAACAAAAAGTCACGCTGCCACAAGCAGGGCCGGTCAGTTCGGCCCTGCTGTTTTGATAAGAGAAGCGGGGGGAGTATTCAGAGCATCTTGTAGAAGATAACCGTCGCCGCCAGCTTGCCGTCGGCACCGAGGGCAAAATGGGGGATCTGGCCAGCCTCCTGATAGCCGAGTTGACGATAGAGGTGCGAGGCCACGTCACCGGCGTGAGTATCCAGCACCAGCAGCGAACGACCTGCGGCATGGGCGCCTTGCTCCATCGCCTGGATCAACGCACGGCCAATACCTTTGCCTCTCGCCGCTTGCAGTACCATCAGTTTTTCCACCTCGGCCCGGTGGCGGCCATTGGCCTTGCCACAGAGTGAGAGCTGCACGGCGCCCACAACGGCTTGCTGCTCAAGGGCAAGCCACAGTTTTCGGCCCCCTGATGCCAGCTCTGCCGCCACCTCTTGCCAGTATTTAGCCCCATCCTCAACACGGAGGGGCGGTACAAAACCGACCGAGGCACCGCTGTCGACACAATCCTGCAGCAGGGCGATGAGGGCGGGCAGCTGCTCCTCGATAGCGGGTACGTCAATAATCTCCATCCGACATCCTTTTCGTTGTGTGAGCGGCATCCTGTCTGCGGTTCAGCCACAGTGTGATCTGGCCGTGATGCAAGGAGGCTGCGGCCAGTTAGCGGATCAGCCCCTGCTCCTTGAGCCAGCCAAAGAGCAGGCGGGAGACGGGGGAGAGTTCGTCGAGATGGCTGCTGTCGAGCCAGCGCAGCTCGGCAATCTCGGCCGAGGCGACCGGGGTGCCGCTGGCTTGCCCGGTGTAGCAGCGCAGTCGTACCTCGACCCCGGCCGGTTTGCCATCGGCCTGGGCGCTGAACTCGCAGGCAAAGCGCAGGGTATCGGGTTGCAGGGTGACGGCCAGCTCCTCGTCAATCTCGCGGATCAGGGCCGCTTCGTCGCTCTCACCCGGCTCGCGCTTGCCGCCGGGAATATAGTAGATGGCTTTGCCGTGGGAGCGGGCGCAGAGCAGTTGCTGATCTTTAAAGGTGAGCCAGGCGAGTTTGTCGATCATCGGGTTGCATCCTCTGGGTGTGTGGTGGGTGTTGCCTGCATGTGCTGGCTGCACAGGGTGCGGTAGGAGTGCGGCTCCTCCATCTCGGAAGAGAGCCCCAGCCGCGTAGCCAACGCGAGCAGCTGCTGGCGAAATTCAGGCAGGCGTGCCTCGTCATCGGTCATGATGGCCAACTCGGCGAAGTCGCCAATCCCGGCCAGATGATCCAGGGTGACGTGAAACGGGCCAAGGAAGTAGATGCTGCGCTGTTTGGTGATCTCGAGGACCTGCCGGTAGTCCATGGTCAAAAGCATGCTGGCAGCCTTGTCGGCATCGCTGATATTGACCGCTTCACAGCGATCCGCCTCGGGCCCCTTGACGATCCAGAGCTGGATGCCGGAGGGCTCCATGGTGCGGATCGCCAGACTCTTGCCTGCGCGGGCAAGGGCATCGTCCGGGGTGTCGAAGTAGCGATCCCGCTCCAGATTGTCTTCCAGCATCACCTCTGGATTGATGGCGAGCAGCGCCTTGAGGAAGGCGGGGCGATCCGCCAGCCGATATTTGAACTCGACTTCGAAGCGGCCCTGAAAGTGTGCCTGTGACATCAAGAAGATCCCTCTGTGAGTCTGTTTGGCAGGCAGCCTAGCAAAGTTGGTGCGCAGGCCAAAGAGGAGAAAGGGCTAAAGAGAGAAAGAGATCGGAAGATGGCCGCAGGGGGCTTGGCGGGCAGCCTGCGGGGCAGAGAGGGGCCAAACTGATCACTATAAGTAGAATTTATGCCTTTTGGCTGAATGCCCTCATTTTTGTTTATATCAATTGGTGAGCTCGGTTCTCGGTTGTTGCACCCTGTTTTTTGCTTCTCCGGGGCGTTGGCCGATTGCTACAAGGCAGATTAGTTGCTGATGGCGACAAGATGACAGGCCAGGGTGGCGGACGAGGTGACAGAAATGGTGCAAGGCGTCGCCAGTCGGGGCCAAAAAAGCGGGCTGGCGCACACCGCCGCAGGGCCGGACTGGGCGAAGGCGGGGGCCTTGTGGTTTAATCTTGCCACTTTAGCGGTAGTGGGCGACGGGCCTGCTACCTTGCGTTGGCAAGATGCAGGTGAGCAAGATGCAAGTGACAGCAGAGAGCAAGTTTATCGGACTCGGGGTGGCGGGCAATTTCGCCGGTCATCTGGAGCAGGCGGGTGAAGCGTCGGATTTCGTGGCGGTCGTGGTGCGCGATACCACAGCGCCCAAGGCGCTGTTCCCCTTCTTCGTGCCGGGCCATCCGGGTCAGCTCGGGGTGTTCCCGCTGAGCAGTAACGCCATCTTCCTGCCGGAAGCGGCGGTCAGCGGTGACGAGAAGGTGCAGATTGAGCCGGAAGTGGCGCTCTGGTGCGAGCTGGAGTATGCCGACAAGCAGGTGGTGGCGATCCATCCCCGTGCCTTTGGCGCCTATAACGACTGCTCCATCCGTCGTCCCAACGCCAAGAAGATCAGCGAGAAGAAGAACTGGGGCGAAGAGAGCAAGGGGTTGGCGGCCAATCTGCTGCCGCTCTCCGGTTTTGCAGCCGGTTGCGAGCTCGATGACTATCGCATCGCCTGCTATCTGGAGCGCGATGGCGAGCTGCATGCCTACGGGGTAGACAGCGCCGCCATCGACTACAGCTACTTCCACGGCAAGCTGCTCGACTGGGCCATCGACAAGTTCAACCATCAACAGGATGAAGGGCCTGCGGAGCACATTCAGGGGCTGCTGGCGCAGGCGGGGCATCCTCCCCACGCGCTCATCAGCATCGGTGCCACCCGTTATACCCCGTTTGGCGAGACCCACTTCCTCAAGCCCGGCGATACCTCCTGCGTGGTGGTCTATCCGGGCAGCCGCTACAGCGAAGCGGAGATCCGCGAGGCGATCCGTACCCGCAGTTTTGGTGCCGATGTGTCGGTGCTGCTGCAAGCGGTGCAGGCACGCTAATTCAGACTGGCCCGCAGGGAGGCTACAGCTATCCTGCGGGCTGCAACAAAGAGTCATTGATGAAGATTGATACTGTAACGCGGGCCGATTATCCGGCCCTGATCGCGCTGTGGGAGGCCTCGGTGCGGGCGACCCACCACTTTCTGCCCGAGGCCGAGATCCTCGCGCTCAAGCCCCTTATTCTGGAGCACTACTTCGATGCGGTGACACTGCACTGTGCCCGGACGGAGGAGGGGCGCATTGCCGGTTTTTGCGGGCTATGCGATGGCAAGATAGAGATGCTGTTTGTGGCGCCGGCGGTGCGCGGCAGTGGCGTGGGTCGCCGACTGGTGGAACATGCCATCAGCCAGTGCGGCGCGACGCTGGTTGACGTCAACGAGCAGAATGAGCAGGCGGTGGGCTTCTACCAAAAGATGGGGTTCGCCGTGACGGGCCGCTCGCCGCTGGATGGTCAGGGTAAACCCTATCCCTTGCTCCATATGGCGTTGCCGCCGCGATAGTCGCTCAAGTGAAGTGAAAGTGATAACAAACGGGGGATGGCCTGCGCCATCCCCCGTTTTTGATCCTGGCGTTACTTGCTGGCGACCTTGCTGACCACCTTGATCAGCTGGTAGCGCAAGGAAGGGGCATCCGCTGGCACGTTGGTGAGCTGCTCCTTGCTCACGGTGAGCTGATACTGGTAGCCCGGCTCGAACTGGAAGCCTTCAATGTTTTGGTAGAACAGCGTCCAGGGTTGCTGCTCGTCGCTGCGCACCTGCATGCACTGCATCGGCCCGACCCCGACACAATCGACCAGCTGGCTGTTGATGTAGAGGGTCTCACCCTGTGGGGCCGTGGTGCCCTGACAGGCGGTGAGCAGCAGGGCGGCGCTGACAAGCAGAGGTTTCATGGTGGACTCCTTCGAATTGAAAGGGGCATTAGAGCGACAAATAAAAAGGCGGTCAATGACCGCCTTTGTAACAAACCATGTCGACTCAAGCGCTTAGCGCTCGTCGATCGGGACGAACTTGCGCAGCGGCTCACCGATGTAGAGCTGGCGCGGACGACCGATCTTGCCATCCGGATCTGAGTGGAACTCGTTCCAGTGGGCGATCCAGCCGATGGTGCGGGAGATGGCGAAGATCACGGTGAACATGTTCATCGGGATGCCGATCGCCTTCATGATGATGCCGGAGTAGAAGTCCACGTTCGGGTAGAGCTTCTTGTCGACGAAGTAGGGGTCGGAGAGTGCAATGCGCTCCAGCTCCATGGCGACGTCGAGCAGCGGATCCTTGATTTGCAGCTCCTTGAGCACCTCGTGGCAGGTCTCGCGCATCACCTGGGCACGGGGGTCGTAGTTCTTGTAGACCCGGTGACCGAAGCCCATCAGACGGAACGAGTCGTTCTTGTCCTTGGCGCGGGCGATGTATTCGGGGATGCGATCCACCGAGCCGATCTCCTCCAGCATGCGCAGGCAGGCCTCGTTGGCACCACCGTGAGCCGGACCCCACAGGGAGGCGATACCGGCGGCGATACAGGCAAACGGGTTGGCACCGGAGGAGCCAGCCAGACGAACGGTCGAGGTAGAGGCGTTCTGCTCGTGATCAGCGTGCAGGGTGAAGATGCGATCCATGGCGCGCTCGACCACCGGGTTGACCTTGTACTCTTCGGTCGGCACCGCAAACATCATGTGCAGGAAGTTGCCGGCGTAGGAGAGGGCGTTGCGCGGTTGCATGAACGGCTGGCCGATGGAGTACTTGAAGCACATGGCGGCCAGGGTTGGCATCTTGGAGAGCAGGCGGAAGGCGCAGATCTCGCGATGCTGTTCGTTATTGATATCGAGGGCGTCGTGATAGAAAGCGGAGAGGGCACCCACCACGCCACACATGATGGCCATGGGGTGGGAGTCACGACGGAAGCCGCGGAAGAAGAAGGCGATCTGCTCGTGCACCATGGTGTGACGGGTTACGGTGCGCTGGAATTCGGCGAACTGGGCCTTGGTCGGCGCCTCGCCGTAGAGCAGGATGTAGCAGACTTCGAGGTAGTTGGACTCTTTGGCCAACTGGGCGATGGGGTAACCACGGTGCAGCAAGACACCCTGATCCCCGTCGATATAGGTAATGGCGGACTTGCAAGAACCGGTCGCCATGAAGCCCGGGTCAAAGGTGAAATACCCTTGTGCACCCAGTTTTCTGACATCAATGACATCCGGTCCGACTGTTCCGGAGAGGATCGGCAATTCAACCGGATCTTTCCCGGGCAGGTGTAGGGTGGCTATCTTATCAGCCATAGCACGTCTCCTTTGCTCTTTATAATTTGGTTCCAGTCCTACTCTATTACGACTTTTATGACGCTGGCAAAGGTTGTTACCCATACCGAGGTGGCTGGAGCGCCTTATTTGAAACAGAGTTCCCTATCAATGTCAATTTTGCTGGATGGCCATTAATTAAATGTTAAATAAAATATGCGATCAGGTTTGCGGTTTTGTGTTTTCTTTGTAGCTATTTGATTGTCTTCGGTTAAGCCCGCCGATATACTGCGCCACGTGGGTCATGGCTGCGGGTGTTTGAAACGCTTTGGCAAAGCCTGATGTGAAACCGAAAACCGGATTTTTGGCTTTTTCAGAGTGTTTTGGTAACAAATAACCAACAATCACCATCCCGTGCCCTCAGAAACGAGTTAAAACAATAACTAACGTGCTCAATGGAGCTGAGTGGGCAAGCGTGAAAAAGAAACAGAGACCGGTCAACCTCGACCTACAGACGATCAGCTTTCCTGTCACTGCCATTGCATCCATCCTGCACCGTGTATCAGGGGTAATCACCTTTGTTGCACTGGGCATCTTGCTGTGGATGCTTGGTACTTCACTCGCCTCTCCCGAAGGGTTTGAAACTGTGGTTGCCATCATGGACAACTTCCTGGTCAAACTCGTGCTGTGGGGGATCCTGACTGCGCTGGCATACCACATTGTGGGTGGTCTGCGTCATCTGGTCATGGATATGGGCTATTGGGAAGAGCTGGAATCCGGCAATCAGAGCGCCCGTGTGGCCTTCGTGATCACCGCGGTTCTGGCAGTATTGGCGGGAGTGCTTGTATGGTAACCAATTCTGCAACCTTCGGGCGCAGCGGCGTACACGATTACATCCTGATCCGCGCCACCGCCCTCATCATGAGCTGCTATGTCCTATATCTGGTCGGTTTTGTCGCGTTCAACGACATCACCTACGAGGTGTGGACCGGCTTTTTCGCCAACACCTTCACCAAGGTCTTCACCCTGTTGGCTCTGCTGTGCGTACTGATCCATGCCTGGATCGGTCTGTGGCAGGTGCTGACCGACTATATCAAGCCAGTGGGATTGCGCGGTGCGCTGCAGTTCGCGCTGGTCGTGGTGCTGTTTGTCTATCTGATGACGGGTTTCGTCGTGCTGTGGGGTGTGTAAGGTGACTATTCCAACTCGTGAATTTGATGCGGTCGTGATTGGTGCTGGTGGTGCCGGCATGCGCGCCGCGCTGCAGATTGCCCAGTCCGGCAAGAGCTGCGCTCTGTTGTCCAAGGTCTTCCCGACCCGTTCTCACACTGTCTCCGCCCAGGGCGGCATCACGGTTGCGCTGGGCAATGCCCACGACGACAACTGGCAGTGGCACATGTATGACACCGTAAAAGGCTCCGATTACATCGGTGATCAGGAAGCCATCGAGTACATGTGCAAGACCGGCCCCGAAGCCATCTATGAGCTGGAGAACATGGGATTGCCCTTCTCCCGTTTCGACAACGGCACTGTCTACCAGCGTCCGTTTGGCGGTCAGTCCAAGAATTTCGGTGGCGAGCAGGCTGCCCGTACTGCGGCTGCGGCCGACCGTACCGGCCACGCCCTGCTGCACACCCTCTATCAGCAGAACGTCAAGAACAAGACCACCGTCTTCTCCGAGTGGTATGCGCTGGATCTGGTGAAGAACCAGGATGGCCACGTGGTGGGTTGTACCGCCATCGACATGGAGAGCGGCGAAGTCGTCTACTTCAAGGCCAAGGCCACCGTGCTGGCCACTGGCGGCGCCGGTCGCATCTACCAGTCCACCACCAACGCCCACATCAACACCGGTGACGGTGTCGGCATGGCGCTGCGTGCCGGGGTCGGCGTGCAGGACATGGAGATGTGGCAGTTCCACCCGACCGGCATCGCCGGGGCAGGGGTGCTGGTGACCGAAGGTTGCCGCGGTGAAGGCGGCTATCTGCTCAATAAAGATGGCGAGCGCTTCATGGAGCGTTATGCCCCCAACGCCAAGGATCTGGCCGGTCGCGACGTGGTGGCCCGCTCCATCATGATCGAAATCCGCGAAGGGCGTGGCTGCGACGGTCCCTGGGGCCCGCACATCAAGCTCAAGCTGGATCACCTCGGCAAAGAGGTGCTGGAATCCCGTCTGCCGGGCATCTGCGAGCTCTCTCGCACCTTCGCCCACGTGGACCCGGTCAAAGAGCCGATCCCGATTATCCCAACCTGCCACTACATGATGGGCGGCGTGCCGACCAACGTGAATGGCCAGTGCCTGACCCAGGACAAGAACGGCAACGATGTGCCGGTGGTCGGTCTGTTTGCGGTGGGGGAAATTGCCTGTGTCTCCGTACACGGTGCCAACCGTCTGGGCGGCAACTCCCTGCTGGACCTGGTGGTGTTCGGCCGCGCGGCCGGCATGCATCTGGTCAACACCCTGGGCGAGATGGATCACGGCCGCGATGCCTCCGAGTCGGATCTGGATGCTGCACTGGCCCGCTTCAACCGCTGGGAAAATACCCGCAACGGCGAAGACCCGGTGCAGATCCGCAAAGACCTGCAGCGCTGCATGCAGAACAACTTCTCCGTATTCCGCGAAGGTGCGGCGATGGCAGAAGGGTTGGCCGAGCTCAAGGTTATCCGCGAGCGCCTCAAGTCAGCCCGTCTGGATGACACCTCCAAAGAGTTCAACACCCAGCGCATCGAGTGTCTGGAGCTGGACAACCTGATGGAGACGGCGTTTGCCACGGCGGTTGCCGCCAACTTCCGTACCGAGAGTCGCGGTGCTCACTGCCGCTTCGACTTCCCGGATCGCGACGATGAGAACTGGCTGTGCCACAGCCTCTATCATCCGGACACCGAGTCCATGACCCGTCGCGCTGTCAACATGTCACCCAAGACCCGTGAGGCGTTCCCGCCCAAGGTCCGGACTTACTGATTGCGGAGCCAGCCCTATGAACGTCACTTTCTCTGTCTACAGATACAATCCGGATGTTGATAACGTCCCCCATATGAAGGAATATCGTCTTGATATTCCTGAAGGTTCCGACATGATGGTGCTCGATGCACTGATCCAGTTGAAAGAGCTGGATCCCACACTCGCCTTCCGCCGCTCCTGCCGCGAAGGGGTTTGTGGATCTGACGGCATCAACATGAATGGCAAGAACGGTCTTGCCTGCATCACCCCGCTTTCCGATCTGCTGAAGAAGGGCAATAACGTGGTTATCCGCCCCTTGCCCGGCCTGCCGGTGATCCGGGATCTGGTGATCGACATGACCCAGTTCTACACCCAGTGGGAGAAGGTCAAACCCTTCCTCATCAATGAAGACAAATTGCCGCCCGTGCGTGAGCACCTGCAATCCCCCGAAGAGCGCGCCAAGCTGGATGGCCTGTACGAGTGCATTCTCTGTGCCTGCTGCTCCACTTCGTGCCCCTCCTTCTGGTGGAACCCCGACAAGTTCATCGGTCCGGCCGGGTTGCTTGCCGCCTACCGCTGGCTGGCTGACAGCCGCGACACCGCGACCACCGAGCGACTGGGTAATCTGGATGACGCCTTCAGCGTGTTCCGTTGCCACGGCATCATGAACTGCGTGAACGTCTGTCCGAAAGGCTTGAACCCGACCAAGGCGATTGGCCAGATCAAGTCGATGTTGCTCAATCGGGTTGTTTAGTATTCGGGCCGGCCAAGGTCGGCCCTGCTTCCGGACAGCCATCCCACCCGTGGCAGGATGGCTGTTTGAACCCTACAAGCTGCGTAGCAGTAACAAGAAGTACAAGGGATAGAAATGCATAACGGCGTGATGAAGGCCTGGTTGGAGTCATCTCACCTGGCTGGTGCGAATGCAAGCTACATTGAGGATTTGTACGAATCCTTCCTGGAAAATCCTGACTCCGTATCCGATGAGTGGCGCAGCCTGTTTAGCGAGCTGCCCCAGGTCAATGGCCATGCGGTTGAACAACCCCACTCCCAGGTCCGCGATTATTTCCGTCGTCTGGCCAAGGATCCCTCCCGTTACAGCGCGCCTGTCTCCGATCCGCAAGTGGATGCCAAGCAGGTGCGGGTACTGCAACTGATCAACGCGTTCCGTTTCCGTGGTCACCAGAATGCCAATCTGGACCCGCTCGGTCTGTGGCAGCGCGATACCGTCGCCGAACTGGATCCGGCATTCCACAACCTGCAGGGCGCAGACATGGAGGCCACCTTCAATGTGGGCTCCTACGCCATCGGTCGCGAGACCATGGTGCTCTCCGATCTCTACGCCTCGCTGAAGAAGACCTACTGCGGCTCCATCGGCGCTGACTACATGCACCTCACCTCGACCGAGGAGAAGCGCTGGCTGCAACAGCGTCTTGAATCCATTGAAGGGAAGGGGAGCTACACCCTCGAAGAGAAGACCCGCTTCCTCGACAACCTGACCGCCGCCGAAGGGCTGGAAAAATATCTGGGTGCCAAGTTCCCGGGGGCCAAGCGCTTCTCGCTGGAAGGTGGCGACGCCATGATCCCCATGCTGAAAGAGCTGATCCGTCGCGCCGGTGAGCAGGGCTGCAAAGAGGCCGTTATCGGCATGGCCCACCGCGGTCGCCTCAACGTGCTGATCAACGTGCTGGGCAAACGTGCGCAGGACCTGTTCGACGAGTTTGCCGGTAAACACGGCGAATCCTGGGGCACGGGCGACGTGAAGTACCACATGGGCTTCTCCTCCGACTTCGCCACCCCGGGCGGCAACGTCCATCTGGCGCTGGCGTTCAACCCGTCTCACCTCGAGATCGTCAACCCTGTAGTCATCGGTTCGGTGCGTGCGCGGATGGATCGTCGCGGTGACAAGGATGGTTCCAGCGTGCTGCCCATCACCATCCACGGTGACTCGGCCATGGCCGGTCAGGGCGTGGTGGCCGAGACCTTCAACATGTCTCTGACCCGCGCTTACGGCGTGGGCGGGACGGTGCGCATCGTCATCAACAACCAGGTCGGTTTCACCACCTCCTATCACCGTGACCTGCGCTCCACCGAATATTGCACCGACATCGCCAAGGCGGTGCAGGCGCCGGTGCTGCACGTCAACGGTGACGACCCGGAAGCCGTGGTGCTGGTGACCCAGATTGCGCTGGATTATCGCAACACCTTCAAGCGCGACGTGGTGATCGAGCTGGTTTGCTACCGTCGTCACGGCCACAACGAGGCCGACGAGCCTAACGCGACCCAGCCCTTGATGTACCAGAAGATCAAGCAGCACCCGACCCCGCGCAAGATCTACGCCGATCAGCTGGTGGCCGAGGGGAGCATTGCCCAGGAGCAGGCGACGACGCTGGTCAACGAGTATCGCGAAGCGCTGGATCGCGGCGAGCGGGTGAGCAAGGAGTGGCGGCCGATGGAGCTGCACTCCGTCGACTGGACGCCTTATCTTGGCCACGACTGGAACATGGCCTATGACAGCACAGTGCCGATGGATCACCTCAAAGCCCTCGGCGAGCGGGTGAGCCAGTATCCGGCAACCCACGTGCTGCAGCGTCAGGTCGAGAAGATTTACGAAGACCGCCGTCTGATGGCTGCCGGTGAGAAGCTGGTGGATTGGGGCTTTGCCGAGACCCTGGCCTACGCCACCCTGGTGGACAAGGGTTCCCGCATCCGCTTTACCGGTGAAGACTCCGGCCGTGGCACCTTCTTCCACCGCCACGCCGTGCTGCACAACCAGACCGATGCCAGCACCTACACCCCGCTGTGCAACCTGCACGACGAGCAGGGTCCGTTCGAGATTTACGACTCGGTACTGACCGAGAACGCGGTACTGGCCTTTGAATATGGCTACGCCAGCGCCGAGCCGGCCGGCCTCACCATCTGGGAAGCCCAGTTCGGTGACTTCGCCAACTGCGCTCAGGTGGTGGTCGACCAGTTCCTCTCCTCCGGCGAGCAGAAGTGGGGCCGGATGTGCGGCCTGACCATGCTGCTGCCGCACGGTTACGAGGGGCAGGGGCCGGAGCACTCCTCCGCCCGTCTGGAGCGTTATCTGCAGATGTGCGCCCAGCACAACATGCAGGTGTGCGTGCCCTCAACCCCGGCTCAGGTATTCCACATGCTGCGTCGTCAGGTCGTGCGCCCGATGCGCCGTCCGCTTATCGTGATGACGCCCAAATCCCTGCTGCGCCATCCGCTGGCGGTCAGCAAGCTCGAAGATCTGGCGGAAGGCACCTTCCAGAACGCCATTGGCGAAATCGACGCGCTGGATCCGAAAGCGGTCAAGCGGGTGGTCTTCTGCTCCGGCAAGGTCTATTACGACCTGCTCGAAGCCCGTCGCAAGGCGGAGCAGAAGGATGTGGCGATCGTGCGTATCGAACAGCTCTACCCCTTCCCGGAAGAGGAAGTGCGCGCCATTCTGGCCGATTACAGCCACGTCACCGATTTTGTCTGGTGTCAGGAAGAGCCGCAAAACCAGGGAGCCTGGTACTGCACCCGTCACAACTACGATGACGTGCTGCCGACCGGAGCCACTCTGCGTTATGCCGGTCGTCCGGCGTCCGCCTCACCGGCGGTTGGTTACATGTCCGTCCACGCCAAGCAGCAGAAAGCCTTGGTGGAAGATGCCCTTACTCTGGCCTAAGCCCTGAACAAGAAGTAACAAGGAACTGATTAGATGACTATCGAGATCAAGGTACCGGACCTGCCGGAATCAGTGGCGGATGCCACCATTGCCACCTGGCACAAGAAGCCGGGTGATCTGGTTGCCCGTGATGAAGTGCTGGTCGACATCGAAACCGACAAGGTGGTGCTGGAAGTGCCGGCACCGCAAGCTGGCGTGCTGGGCGACATCCTGCAGGCAGAGGGGGCAACCGTCCTCTCCCGCCAGCTGATCGCCACCATCAAGGCGGCTGCCGTAGCCGGTGAAGAGACCAAGGAGAAGCCGGCTGAAGCGGTTGCCGATGATGGCGCCGATGGCCTGAGCCCCTCCGTGCGTCGTCTCATTGGCGAGCACGACATCGACGTGGCCAAGCTGACCGGCACCGGCAAGGGCGGTCGCATCACCAAGGATGATGTGGAAGCCTACATCAAGGCGCTGAGCAAGCCTGCCGCAGCCGCTCCGGTGGCTGCTGCGCCGGTCGCGCCGGTTGCCGCACTGGCCGGTCGCAGCGAGAAGCGGGTGCCGATGACCCGTCTGCGCAAGCGCATCGCCGAGCGTCTGCTGGAAGCGAAAAACACCACCGCCATGCTGACCACCTTCAACGAGGTCAACATGAAGCCCATCATGGATCTGCGCAAGCAGTACGGCGAGATCTTCGAGAAGAAGCACGGCATCAAGCTCGGCTTCATGTCCTTCTACGTGAAGGCGGTAGTGGAGTCCCTCAAGCGCTATCCGGAAGTGAACGCCGGGCTGGATGGTGACGACATCGTCTACCACAACTACTTCGACGTCAGCATCGCCGTCTCCACCCCCCGTGGTCTGGTGACCCCGGTACTGCGCGATTGCGACAACATGAGCCTGGCGGACATCGAGAAGGCCATCAAGGATCTGGCCGGCAAGGGCCGCGACGGCAAACTGACCGTGGATGAGCTGACTGGCGGCAACTTTACCATCACCAACGGTGGTGTGTTCGGCTCCCTGATGTCCACCCCGATCATCAACCCGCCCCAGAGCGCCATTCTGGGCATGCACAAGATCCAGGATCGCCCGATGGCCGTTGACGGCAAGGTCGAGATCCTGCCGATGATGTACCTAGCCCTCTCCTACGATCACCGTCTCATCGACGGGCGCGAATCGGTAGGCTTCCTGGTCTCCGTCAAGGAGCTGCTGGAAGATCCGACCCGCCTGCTGCTGGACGTCTGAGCAACCAACTGAAAGATAACGAGGGGCCCCCGAGGCCCCCACTCACAGGGGATTGAGAAACACGAGCCCCGGACGGAAATACCTACAACACGGATAGAGCATCTATGAATCTGCATGAATATCAGGCAAAACAGCTGTTTGCCGAGTATGGCCTGCCGGTCTCCGAAGGTTATGCCTGTGCTACCCCGCAGGAAGCGGCCGAAGCGGCCGACAAGATTGGCGGCAATACCTGGGTCGTCAAATGCCAGGTACACGCCGGTGGCCGCGGTAAAGCGGGCGGCGTGAAAGTGGCCAAGAGCAAGGATGAGATCCGTGCTTTTGCCCAAAACTGGCTGGGCAAGAATCTGGTGACCTACCAGACTGACGCCAACGGCCAGCCGGTCACCAAGATCCTGGTTGAATCCTGCACCGACATCGCCAAAGAGCTCTACCTGGGCGCCGTGGTTGATCGTGGCTCCCGTCGCGTGGTCTTCATGGCCTCTACCGAAGGTGGCGTGGACATCGAGAAGATTGCCCACGAAACCCCTCATCTGATCCACAAGGCCACCTTGGACCCGCTGGTTGGCCCGCAGCCCTATCAGGCCCGCGAGCTGGCCTTCAAGCTGGGTCTGGTCGGCGATCAGATCAAACAGTTCACCAAGATCTTCATGGGTCTGGGCCAGATGTTCCTCGACTGCGACTTCGCGCTGCTGGAGATCAACCCGCTGGTGATCACCGCGCAGGGCAACCTGCACTGCCTGGATGGCAAGATCAACATCGACGCCAACGCCCTCTATCGTCAGCCCAAGCTGCGCGAGATGCACGACCCGTCACAGGATGACCCCCGCGAAGCGCACGCTGCCCAGTGGGAGCTCAACTATGTGGCCCTCGATGGCAACATCGGCTGCATGGTCAACGGCGCGGGTCTGGCCATGGGCACCATGGACATCGTCAACCTGCACGGCGGCAAGCCGGCCAACTTCCTTGACGTTGGCGGCGGCGCCACCAAGGAGCGGGTGACCGAGGCGTTCAAGATCATCCTCTCCGACAGCAACGTCAAAGCGGTGCTGGTCAACATCTTTGGCGGCATCGTGCGCTGCGACATGATCGCGGAAGGCATTATCGGTGCGGTCAAGGAAGTGGGGGTCAAGGTGCCCGTCGTGGTCCGTCTGGAAGGCAACAACGCCGAGCTGGGTGGTATCAAGCTGGCCGAGAGCGGCCTCAACATCATTGCGGCCAAGAGTCTGACCGATGCCGCGCAGCAAGTCGTCAAAGCAGCGGAGGCCAACTGATGAGCGTACTGATCAACAAGGACACCCGAGTCATCTGCCAGGGCTTTACCGGCGGTCAGGGTACTTTCCACTCCGAGCAGGCGCTCTCCTACGGCACCCAGCTGGTCGGCGGCGTCTCCCCGGGCAAGGGCGGCACCACCCATCTGGGCCTGCCGGTGTTCAACACCGTCCGTGACGCCGTCGAAGCGACCGGCGCCACCGCCACCGTCATCTATGTGCCGGCACCGTTCTGCAAGGACGCGATCCTGGAAGCGATCGACGCGGGCATCAAGCTCATCGTCACCATCACCGAAGGCATCCCGACGCTGGATATGCTGGATGTGAAAGTGAAGCTGCAAGAGACCGGCGTGCGGATGATCGGCCCCAACTGCCCGGGTGTGATCACCCCGGGTGAGTGCAAGATCGGCATCATGCCGGGCCACATTCACAAGCCGGGCAAGGTAGGCATCGTCTCCCGCTCCGGCACCCTGACCTACGAAGCGGTCAAGCAGACCACTGACGAAGGCTTTGGCCAGTCCACCTGCGTCGGTATCGGTGGCGACCCCATCCCGGGCTCCAACTTTATCGACATTCTGGAGATGTTCCAGAACGACCCGCAGACCGAAGCGATCGTGATGATCGGCGAGATCGGCGGCAACGCCGAGGAAGACGCGGCCGCCTATATCAAGGCCCACGTCACCAAGCCGGTGGTCTCCTATATCGCCGGTGTCACCGCGCCTCCCGGCAAGCGGATGGGACACGCTGGCGCCATCATCTCCGGTGGCAAGGGTACTGCCGCCGAGAAGTTTGCCGCGCTGGAAGATGCTGGCGTGAAAACCGTCCGCTCTCTGGCCGATATCGGCAAGGCCCTGCGCGAAGTGACCGGCTGGTAATTCTGCTTAGCCCGTTATCTCTAATAAAAAGCCGCCCGATGGGCGGCTTTTTTATCAAAGTGGTAATTTTTATACCAACTTACGAGTGTATATTACCATTGAAGTTATTTTGTCAAAAACATGAAGCCATAGTTACCTATAATTCCAGCGGCGATACTTGCAACATATGAAAATATGATAATTATCATAGTGTTTTTACTCTTCTTATCTATAGAGTCTTTTAACTTAATTGCTTTGCTGGAAAGTAATACATGTGATTGTCGTGCGCTACGAGTGAAAGCTAAAAACAAGGCAGTGATTATTGGTGCAAAAAACAAACAGGCCAGCCACCAAAGAGTCTTTGATCTTTTTGAAGCTTCAATCTGAGAGACTGCATCAAATATAGTGTCTAGTTTTTTATTTATGACTGAAATGTCAGTGTTTTCAATCTTAATAAGAGATTGGTATTCTTGTTGTAGGATATGTAGTGCATCATTTCCAGAATTTATTTCGTTATAGATAGGATAAAATGTCATTAGTCCAAATATAGCTAATGCCATAATTAGTCGGGATAATTCAACTATCGTATCTCTCAAACGGCGAGATTCAGTGACCTCTTTAATACAGGTGGAAATGATATTTTCTATATCATCACCCCATGTTCTTTCTGTATGGTCAATCTGAATATTAATAAGAGAATCTTTAGTGCTAAAAAGGAAAAGATCCGTGTATTTCTCGACGAATAGAGATTTTTCTGATGGTTTTTTATTGTAAACTAAGGCAGTGAACGAAATCTGCTGTTTTTCTGGGTGAGGTCGGTTAGGAAATTGAACAAGATATTCCCAGACAATCTTAACACCGTTTGAAATTTCTGGTTTTGTTTCATTATAAGCGCGAAATGAGTCAACTGTTGTGATAGTTCTTTTTACTCCATTGTCGAAGTAAACAACAGCAGTAAAATTTATTAAATGTGAGTTTGCTTGTTGTGAAATACGTTGATCTATCATCTCATGTAAATTTATAAGCCATGAATGGTCTATTTCAAATGTAACATCGTAAGTTCTTTCAAGAGATTGTTTTTGACCTAGCAGATCACTTATAAAGCCACCTAAGTCTCTTTTGCTGACGGGTATTGATAATACGGTGCTTGATTCATCGTCATAAGTATTAGAAGTAATGCTAGTATTCACGACTATATATTCCTTGTTATTTTTAGAACGATCTGTATTTTTTGAATTTATAAAATGTTACACAGCCATTATTAGCTATCCCCAATATTAGTGGGTGAGTATTAGCATAAATAAACATCGATGACCGAGGTCATGGTTTTCAACTGAGGCATATTAACTGAGCTCTTTGGCGTATGAAACTGTTGAAAACAAAAAAATCAAAAAACAAAATAAGTTATTGATATAAATCATTTTTTCTAGTGAATGGTAGGAGTTTTTATCTCGTATGTTGGGCTAAAAAGGTAGGTTGGTGCTGAACGAAGTGAAGCCCAACGTTTACCGTGAAATATGCCCGTAAATCTGTTTTACGGCTCAGCCACATCCTTGTTTATTCCGCTCTGGTTGGCGTAATCATGCTCGCCTGTTGGGCTTCGCTACGCTCTGCGCCAACCTACGAATTACGCTATCGCCCTGAGTGGCAACCCGTGGGGCCGAATAGCGAAGCCTGTTCGGACGAGCGGGGGGCTTCGTATGCCACAGCTTTCGCTTGCGGCCAGAATCGAGTAACCCAAGATTGTTACGTTGTTGCAACCAAGTTGGCTGATGGTGTTGCGCTGGTGAATCAATCTTGCCGCCGCTTGGGGCAACCCGCTGGCCATGCTGGTTGCCAATGCCCCTCCGATTTGAGGCAAAGGGCCAAGCCGAACTCAGGTTAGCTCCAGCTTATCGACCCTTGCACCGCGCACCTTGCCATCAGGGCTTGCTATCACTCCCCGAACTAAAAATGCCGACCCAAAGGTCGGCATTTTGCTTTTAAGAGGCACTGGTCTGGCTGCATACGCTCAGATCGCCGCTGACCAGATGCTCACGCTCGCCATTGTGCTTGAGCCTATTGGCTAAAGACCGTCTGCCCGCGAAAGACGGTGCGGGTGACTTTGGTGTCGGCGATCTGCTCCGGTTTGCCGGCGGCGACCAGCTGGTAGAGATCCCGATCCAGCACGATAAAGTCGGCCGATTTGCCCGCTTCGATGGAGCCGCTGATAGCCTGCTGGCGCACCGCACGGGCGCCGTTGATGGTGTAGGCATCCAGCATCTGGTCGAGGGTGATGCGCTGGCTCGCCCGAAAGTCATCGCCGCTCTGGGGCGCATGGTTGACCCCGGCGGCCATATTGGCGAAGGGGCGCGGATCGCGGCTGTCGACCGGCGCATCGCTGCCGGCCACCAGAATGGCCCCCGCCTTGCGCGAGCTGGCTACCGGATAGAGCGCCTGCTTGAGATACCCCTTGGGATCGTACATCGACTCGTGCAGGGATTGCCCCTTGCGGGTCGGCTGGATAAAGGGGGTGACCAGCATGTCATATTCGGGCTGGGGGTTGGTCCAGGCGTAGGTGAAGGTGAGGTAGAGGCCAAGCTGGCCGAGCCGCTGCTGATCGTCCGGATGCACCACCTGCAGATGGGCGAGGGTGTGGGGAATGCCGTGATCGCCGTTGCTGGCGCGGGCCGCTTCCAGCGCATCGAGGGCCATGCGGGTAGTGCGATCGCCGATGCTGTGCATATGGATGCTAAAGCCCGCCTTGTCGAGCGCTCCCACGTAGCGGTTCAGATCGGCGGCGCGGTAGTTGACCAGCCCCTTGCTGCCGGCATCCTCGCTGTTGGCGGTGATGGTGACCTGTTCGCCACCCTGATCCGTGGCGAGGTGGGGGGTCTGGTAGTTGGTCAGCATGCCGGCGTTGGGCAGGAAGGGGGGCGTGCTGAAAGGATCCCCCTCCAGTACCCCGTCGAGGAAGATCTTGACCGCATCGGCCTTGATCAGCGGGTCACCCGCAAACTGGTCGCGCACCCGGTTGGCCTTGGCCAGATGGCCGCCGATATCGAGCTTGCCGCTGTAGTCATCCTCGTGAAAACAGGTGGCGGCGGTGACCCGCATATTGAGCAACCCCTTCTCTTCCATCTCCCGCAGGCGATCGCGGATAAAGTCGGTGGCGCAGGCATCCTGAATGCTGGTGATGCCGCGCGAGGCCATCAGGGTCGAGACGGCGGGCAGGATCTGGCGATACTGGTTCGCCGCCTGTTCGTCGTGGGCGCTGAGCAGGCCGCTGTCGGGGGAGGGGATGGCGCTGCGGGCCCCTTCGCGAATGACGCCACTATCGAGATCCACATAGGGTTTGAAGGGGGCAAAGAGGCCGCCCGGCGCCAGGGTGGCGGCGGTGAAGCCAATCTGTTTGCCGCTTTTATCGGTCGCCAGCGCCAGTGCCCGCGAGTTGTAGGCGCTGGCGTGGCCATCGACCCCGGCCAGTACCACCGGATTGTCGGGAGCGGCAGCATTGAGGGCCGCCAGCACGGTTTTATAGGCGGCGGTGGGGGCGTTGCCCTCGTAGGGAGACCACTGGTTGATCACCAGCCAGTCGCCAGCCTTGGGGGCGTAGCGGGGCAGGCAGCTCTTCACCTTGGTCGCCAGCTCGCCGAGATCGACCGGCTTGCCGTCGAGATCGCACATATCGAGCGCCACCGTGCCCAGCAGGTGGATATGGTTGTCGTGCAACCCCGGCAGCACCATCTTGCCCTGCAAGTCGACCACCTGGGTGTCGGGAGTGGTGAGCGCCTCGGCCCCCTGCCGGTTGCCCACATAGAGGAACTGGCCGCCGCTCACCACCATGGCCTCTGCCACCTGGCGCTGACCATCCTGAGTGTGGATCTTGCCGTTGAGATAAAGAGTGCGTGCGGCGGTGGGCGGCTGCCCCTGCTGGCAACCCGCCAGCGTGACGGCCAGCAGCGGGGCGAGCAGCAAAAAAGTGCGGGAACGGGCGTGATGTGGTGCCTTGCAATCCATGCAGTGATCTCCTTGAGGGTCGGGTTTTGTGCAGTGTTTACTGCACATTTCACGATCTCTTTATGGCTGCTTGGTCAAAAAATGCCAGCAATTGCTGCAAATATTTAACGTTTTGTTTACCATGTCACATCAATCGGCGGCGAGCGGGGCGCAGTGCCCGCTTTGCTGAGGTACCAAGATCTACCGCCAGAGCGCCTTGCCGATGGGCCAACAACAGGGAGGAGTGATGTCAGAGGAGTCAGTGACCGAGGGGCCGTTACCCCAAGTGTTTGCCATGCGCCGCCAACCCAAGCAGCAGCGCAGTCAGGCGGTGGCCAGCCGTATCGAGGAGGCGACCCTGAGCCTGTTGCAGGAGCAGGGCTTTGCGGCCCTTAACACCAATGCCATCGCCGATCGGGCAGGGGTGGGGATCAAGTCGCTCTACCACCTCTATCCCAACAAGGAGGCGATCATCGGCCGCCTCGCCATGGGGTGGCTGGCGGCGGTCTGCGAGGCGCAGGAGCAGATCCGCATTCAGGCGACCAGCTGGCCGCAGGCGCTGGTGCTGCTCGACGAGGCACTGGAGGCGCTGGAGCGCCGCTTTGTCGGCTATGGCGCCCTCTGGCATGCGATGGATCTCATCCCCGAGCTGCATGCGCTGGAGCAGCAGCACGAGCGGGGCCAGATTGACTTCTGGTCATCCATGTTGCGTGACTTTGGCTGCCGCTGGCCGGAGGCGGAGCTCACGACGCTGGTGCGCTACTTCTATCGCTCCGCCGATGTCACCAAGCAGTGCACCCGGAGTGATGGGGATCTCGGCCAGCAGATGTGGCTGCTGCACCGCCACTGGAGCGAGCAGCTGATCGCCGCCGCCATTGCCGAGCCCGACCCCGAGCGGGTGTGGCAGGCAAGGCCGGCGCTGCTGCTGGGTACGGAAGTACCGGCGGCCGACAAGTGGCGGCGATAAACCGCGCCCAAGCGTAGCGGGCTGGCACTCTTTGCCCTGATCGGCGGGGCTTTTCGGCGTGGTTCTCTCTGGCGCGATATCCCTGCAAGGCGGCGCCGTGTCAGCCTGATTGTTGCGCAAGTGAGATGATGTTTATTGATAGTGTTTCGTTGGTGAAACAGTGCTGTTGGCAGCAGGTTGGGCACCGTGTGTGCCGCGCCTTGTCTATGCCGTCCGATGCCCTCCGATCCGGGTGATGCGGCGCGGAGCTGATCGCAGGTTTTTGCCGTGCGGGATCTGATGGCCTATGGCGCCAATAGCAAAGCGCCGACCCTGGGGTCGGCGCTTTGCTTGATGCAGTCAGATGGGGCAGAAGCGTGCGGAATTGGTATTACCGCGCTTACTTGTCTGCCTTGCCAGCGGCATCGGCAAGTTTGGCCAGCTGTTTGTCATACCAGGCTACCGGGCGGTTCTCATCTTCCGCCCGCTCCTTGCGCCGGATGGCGTTGCGCACCGCCATGGCGCCCAGCCAGCGAAAGGGTTCGGGCGGAAAATAGCCGCGCGGGCCGCTGACCAGCGCGCAGTCGCGCCACGGCTTGTCCGCTTCCCGCACCTCATCGCGCACCAAGGCCGCCAGGATCTGGCCACCGATCCAGCTCTGCGCCACCCCGTTGCCAGAGTAGCCGAGGCCATAGACGATATTGGGCTGCCCTCGCCAATGGCCGAAGAAGGGGAGGCCATCCACCGAGCGGTCGGAGGCACCGCACCAGCTGGCGGCGATGGGCACCTCTTTGAGCGCCGGAAAGAAGCGGCGCAGGGTGCGGGTGAGAGGGGCAAGATAACGACTGGGGGCATCGAACTCGGCCAGATGGCGGTTGGCAAAGGCGAAGGTGTTGCCCCCCTTGCCCAGCATCAGCCGCCCTTGCGGGGTGGAGCGGTAGTAATGGACAAAGGTGCGGCCATCCACCACGGAGCGGCCGTGCGCAAGCTGCTGGGCGGCCAGTGCATCCGGCGCGGGGTCGGTTATCACCATATCGGAGGAGACCAGCACGATACTGCGGCGAAACTCGCGAAAGTGCTTCACCATGGCGCTGTTGAGGGCCAGCACCACCTTGCGGGCACGTACCTCACCTTGCGGCGTTTGCACCCGCGCAGGCTGGCCCGCCTCAAGGCGCTGCATGGGAGAGTGCTCATAGACCTCGACCCCCAATTCCCGCGCTACCCGCAGCAGGCCACGTACCAAGAGCGCCGGTTGCACCGAACCAGCGTGGGGGCTGTAGAGTCCCTCCAGATGAACGTGGGAGCCGCTCTGGCTCGCCAGTTCACCCTCTTCAATCGCCTGCCACTGGTTAAGGTCGGCGCGCTGTAGCTCCCGCAATACCGGCTCCATCAGGCCGCGCTGCGCCTCGCTGGTGGCGGTGTAGCAGGTGCCCTCGACCCTCAGCTGTGCCTCTATGTTGTGCGTTTCGCAGAAGCGGGCGATCTCGTGTACCGCCTGCTCGGATCTTTGCACCAGCCAGGCGGCCTGATCTTCGCCAAAGAGGCGCTTTAAGGTCAGGTATTTGGCCGACCAGGTGAGCAAACAGCCGCCGTTGCGCCCGGAGGCGCCGCTGCCGCACAGGTCTTTTTCCAGCACCATGATGCGCAAGTGTGGCTCGGCCTGTTTAAGGGCGATGGCGCTCCACAGCCCGGTAAAGCCGCCGCCGACGATGCAGACATCGGCCTCGTGGTGGCCGACCAGGGGGATGGGGTGCGCGGGTTGTTCGGCGGCGAGCGCTTCGGCCAGCCAGAAGGGGAGAGTGGACATGATGACTCCTCGATAAGATTATTGGTGGCGCCAGCGCTGGGTGCGATCCAGCAGGGCGCGGCTCAAAAAGAGCTGGAGCAGCTTGACGGTGGCAGCGGCCAGCAGGATCAGGGTGGCCATGGCGGCGGCTGCGGCGGTATCGCCGGAATCCTCCATGTTCAGCACGGCGATGGAGGCGAGCACGCTGTCGCTCGAATAGAGGAAGATCACCGCCGAGGTGGTGGTCATGGCGTTGACGAACAGATAGATGAAGATCTCCAGCAGCGCTGGCAGGGAGGCGGGCAGGGTGACCCGCAAGAACGCCTTCCAGAGCGGAATGCGCAATGAGATGGCCACCAGTTCCAGCTCCTTGGGCAACTGCTTGAGGCTGGTCAGCGCTGTCATATGGCCCACGGTGTAGTAGTGGATGACGCAGGAGAGCACCATCAGTGGCAGGGTGCCGTAGAGGCCGCCAAAGAGCGGATTGCCGTTGAAAAAGAAGATGTAACCCAGCCCCAGCACCATGCCGGGCACCGCCAGCGACAGCATGGCAAGCAGATGCAGCAGCTGGCGCAGCGGCGCGAAGTGGCGCCCCTTCTCCTGCGCCCAGGCCAGCACCATCACCAGCACGGTGCCGATCAGCGCGGTATAGAGGCCCAGTTGCAAGGTGTTGGTAAAGGGCTGCCAGCCATAGACGCTGTTGCTGTCAAAGGCGTAGTGATCCAGCGTCAGAGCGAGGTTGTAGGGCCAGAACTGCACCAAGGATCCGTAAACCGCCATCCCCACCAGCGCCAGAAACAGCAGGGCCCAGAGGGTACACCAGCCGAGCGCCAGCAGATCTCGCAGCCGATGGGGCTTGGGGCTATAGGGCACCGCCTTGGTGCTGCTCTGCTCCTGCATCTTGCTGCGCACTCTGTGCTCCAGGGCAAAGCTCAAGAGCGCCGGCAGCAGCAGGGTGACGCTGGCAACGGCGCCCAGCGAGAAGTTCTGCATCCCGATCACCTGCCGGTAGATATCGGTGGCCAGCACGCTGTACTGGCCGCCAATCACCTTGGCCACCCCGAAGTCGCAGATGGTGAGGGTGAAGACGGCGATGGCGGCGCTGAGCAGGCCATAACGGGCGGTGGGCAGGGTGACGGTGACAAAGGTGCGCCAGCCGCTGCTGCCCAGCACCCGGGAGGCTTCATAGAGGCGGGCATCGCTCTGACCGAGCGCCGTGATAAGGATCATCAAAGCGTGGGGGAAGCACCAGAAGCCCAGACCAATGACGATGCCGATGGGGCCGTAGATGCTCTCGCCGCCGAGCAGCCCCTTGGCTATCCCCTGATTGCCAAACCAGTAGACCAGACTGATGGCGGGTAACAGGGAGGGCATCAACAGCGGAATAAGGCCAATGAGGCGAAACAGGGGCTTGCCCGGCATGCAGGTGCGGGTGAGGGCATAGGCGTAGCCAAAGGCGATGGTTACCACGAGCGCGGTGATCAGCACCCCGAGCCAGAGGGTATTGCCGATGGTGCGCCCCAGATGAGGGGAGTCGAAGTAGGCGCTGAAGTTGGCAAGGCCCACCCAGAGGCCGTTCTCATCCTGCAGGCTCTTTTGCAGCATGGTGAGCAGCGGCAACAGCAAACCGCCGGTGAGCAGGGCGATGCCGAGCACCAGCAGGAACAGTTGCAGCAGCTGATCCCGGCTCCAGCCGCGACAGAGCCGCTGCCAGCGGGATTCTGGCCGGACTGTCGCTGGTGGCAACAGGGAGGAGGTCGCAAGGGGGGCTGTCATGGGCGCTCTCCTTCAAACAGCTGCATCGCTCCGGCGGGCCAGTGCAGCGAGCAGCGCATGCCGCTGCGCCAGCCACCCTGTTCGTAGTGGGGCAGCTCGTGGGTCGGGCGCTCCACCAGGATCTGCTGCGGGCCCAGATAGGTGTCGGCGGTGCAGATAAGGCGCTGGGCGGCGCCGAGAAACTCCACCTGATCGATGGTTGCTTCAATGCCATGTTGCCCAAGATACGGCTCGCTCGGCGCACTCAGGGTGATCGCCTCGGGGCGGATCGCCACCTGCAATTTGCTGCCGGCTGCGGCCCGGTTGGCAAGTGTCAGCGGCTGCTCGTTAAGGCGCACCTGAGTGGGGCTCAGCACCAGGGTGTCGAGGAAGTTCATGGTGCCGACAAAGCTTGCCACGAAACGGCTGGCAGGCTGGTGGTAGATCTCCTGAGGGGTGCCTACCTGTACAATGCGGCCGCCCTCCATCACCACGATGCGATCGGCCATGGTCAGCGCCTCTTCCTGATCGTGGGTCACCATGATGGTGGTAATGCCAAGGCGCTGCTGCAGGGCGCGGATCTCGCTGCGAAGATGGGTGCGCACCAGTGCATCCAGCGCGCTGAGCGGTTCGTCCAGCAACAACAGACCGGGGGAGAGGGCGAGCGCCCGGGCCAGCGCTACGCGTTGCTGCTGGCCGCCGGAGATCTGGCTCGGGTATTTGTGGGACTGGGCAGTGAGATCCACCAGCCCCAGCCAGTGATCGACCCGCTCCTTGATGAGATCCCGCGCCAGCCCCTGATTCTCAAGGCCGAAGGCGATGTTCTGGGCCACCGTCAAGTTGGGGAAGAGGGCATAGGACTGAAACACGATGCCAAAATCGCGCTCCTGGGGCGGCAGGCGGGAGATATTGCGCCCCCCTTGCCAGATCTCGCCGCTGTCCGGCAGATCCAGCCCGGCGATGGCTCTGAGCAGGGTAGTTTTGCCGCAGCCGGAGGGGCCGAGAAAGCAGATAAACTCCCCCGGCTCAATGGTCAGAGAGATCTCTTTAAGGGCCTGAAAAGCACCGAACTGCTTGTTGAGATGTTGAATGTCCAGATAGGGCTGGGTCATGGTTCGACTCGCTACTGATTTGGTATATACCAGTTTGCGGGTGAAGTGTGACGGTCAGGTGATCGGGGGATGACAGCTTGATGACAGTCAAATGAGATCGGGTCGCCAACAAGTGGCTGGGCTCTGTGTGGATGGGCGAAGCGTCGCTAATTGAAGGCAATACAAACTCGGAAAGTTAAAACCAAAAAGCGAAGGCCAACAGCTGTTGGCCTTCGACTGGCAGTTTATTGGCAGCGGTGTGTCTGGCGTGAACAAATCGCCGCCCTTCACGCTTACTGTTTGGCTTCGGTCTTGCCGTCGAAGCTGGCGCTCCACTGGGCCAGGATGGCGTTACGCTCGCGGGCTGCCCAGCTAAAGTCGTTGTCGATCATCTGGCCTTTGATATCCGCCGGATAGCCCGCTCTCGGTTGGGCTACATCGGGGATGGCGACCACGGCGAACGACTTGTTGTAGAGGGCGTTGGCCTGTTCGGTGGCGGCAAAGTCGAGCAGCTGTTTGGCGGCTTCCAGCTTGGGGGTGCCCTTGATGATGGCGGCAGCTTCCATATCCCAGCCCGACCCCTCTTTCGGGAACACCACCTTGATGGGGGCACCCTTGGCCTTGAGGCTGGTGGCCGGGAAGTCGAAGGAGATACCGATCACCGTCTCGCCGCTGGCGGCCAGCTTGCAGGGGGCGGAGCCCGAGTGGGTGTAACGGTCGATGTTCTGGTGCAGGCCGTTCATAAATTGCCAGCCCTGCTTCTCGCCCATGGTCTGCAGCCAGCCAGCGACGCTCAGGTAACCGGTGCCGGAGGAGCTGGGGTTGGGCATGATCACCTTGCCCTTGTAGATTGGTTTGGTGAGGTCGGCCCAGCTGGTGGGCGCCGGGATCCCCTGTTTTTCTGCCTCTACCTTGTTGAAGCAGATGGCACTGAAGAAGGCGTCCAGACCGATCCAGTGCGGCTCGGCCTTGCTGTCGCGAAAGCGGCTGTCGAGCTTATCCAGTCCTTTCGGTGCATAGGCATTGAGCATCTGCTGCTGATCGAGCTGCATCAGGCTGGTGGCGGCCAGTCCCCATACCACATCCGCTTTGGGCTGGGCTTTTTCTGCCAGCAAGCGGGCGGTGACCACGCCGGTGGAGTCACGCACCCACTTGATGTTGATGTCCGGATGCTGGCGTTCGAACGCGGTTTTCAGCTCGTTGAGCTGCTCCGGTTCGAAGGCGGTGTAGACGGTGAGATCGGTCGCGGCCAGTGCCGGGGCGGTCATGGCAGCCAGCACGGCGGCGGCCAGCAGATGGGTTCCCTGTTTCATCCTCTTCTCCAGTTAAATTGGTTTGGTATAAACCAGATTGGTCGAGAGAGGCTAGGGGATCTTTATGACGTGACCGTGACAGCCCCGTGACGTTTTGCCGTTCCTGATTTATCCGTGACTAATCCTGGGTATCCACCTCGATCTCCAGACTGTCGTGGCGCCAGTACTCCAGATCGAAGTCGAGCACCCGGCCGTGCTGATCGAAGTTGAGCCGCTCGAGGCGCAGGGCGGGCAGGCCGGCGGTGGCCCCCAGCGCCTTGGCTACCTCGTCCGGCAGGGCGGTGGGGAAGAAGCGCACCTGCATGCGGGCGTAGTGGAGATCGTAATGGGCCTGGTAGATCTCGGTCAGACTGCCGTTGAGATCCAGCTCCAGCAGGCCGGGCACCCGCTCTGGCAGGCAGTGGTTCTCGCAGTAGCAGATGGCGCGCCCGTTGGCGTAGCGCAGTCGCTTGAGCAAAAAGAGGCTGTCAAACGGCTTGAGCTGCAGTTGCGCCATCAACGCGGGCGGCACCGCCTGACGGCTTTTCTCCAGCAGTTCGGTGCGCGGCTCACCCCCTTGCTCCCGCACTATCTGGTGAAAGTTGGAGGTGCGTCTGGGGTTCAAGCGAAAGCGCGGCGGGGTGACGAACCAGCCGCGGCGATCTTCCCGATAGATAAGGCCGTTCGCCTCCAGCTGCACCAGTGCCTCGCGGATGGTGACTCTTGTGGTGCCATAGAGTTCCCCCAGCAGCCGCTCGGAGGGAAGCTTGTCGTTGGGGGCCAGCCCCCCCGCCAGGATCTGGTTGGCGAGGGCATCCTTGATCTGCAGGTATTGTGGTTTGCTCATGAAAATCCCTGGTTTTGCAATAAGTTGTGCAATGAGTTGGACAATGGGCTGGGCACAGGGCAGGTCATCAGCCCGGTCGTTACACGGCAACATCAATATGCGTTGGTAGATACCAGAATCGCCCCTGTTGTTCAGGCTTCCTAGATTATCGCGATCCCGGCGCTGAAAATGAATTTTTTGTTGCACGTAGCGCCACCCCTTTGACCTTGGCGGGGCAGTTACCCACAATGCGCTCATTCTGGTATATACCAAATGGAGTGAAGTCATGACCCATATTCCTGCGGCCCCTGCCGCCGTCGATTACCTGCTGCTGACCCCGGGCCCCCTCTCGACCACCGCCACGGTGCGCGCCGCCATGCTGCAAGACAGCTGTACCTGGGATGCGGACTACAACCAGGGCGTGGTGGAGCCCATCCGCCGCGAGCTGGTGCGCCTCGCCACCGGCCCTGAGTATGAAAGTGACTACAGCGCCGTCTTGCTGCAGGGGAGTGGCAGCTATGTGGTGGAGAGCGTACTGGGCTCGGCGATAGGCGTCGATGAGTGTCTACTGATCATCAACAACGGCGCCTACGGTGCCCGCATGGGGGAGATGGCCCGCTGCCTTGGCCTGCGTCACCATGAGCTGGACTGCGGCGAGACCACCCGCCCGGAGCCCGCCACCATCGAGGCGATGCTGGCGCGCCACCCCGAGATCACTCATCTGGCCATGGTGCACTGCGAGACCACCACCGGCATGCTCAATCCGCTCGATGATGTAGCTGAGCTCTGCCAGCGCCGCGGCATTCGCCTGATCGTCGATGCCATGAGCAGCTTTGGCGGTATCCCCATCGACATGGGACGCCTTGGCATCGAGTTTCTTATCAGCTCGGCCAATAAGTGCATTCAGGGGGTACCGGGCTTTGGCTTCGTCATCGCCCGCCGCGTGGCGCTCACGGCCTGCGCCGGTCGTGCCCGCTCGGTCTCCCTCGACCTGCATGCCCAGTGGCAGACCATGGAGCAGCAGGGGGGCAAGTGGCGCTTTACCTCGCCCACCCATACCGTGCTTGCCTTTGCCCAGGCCCTGCGCGAGCTGGACGAAGAGGGGGGCATTGAAGCCCGCCATCAGCGCTACAGCGAGAATCAGCGCACGCTGGTGGCGGGGATGGCTGCCCTCGGCTTTGCGCCGCTGCTGCCCGAGCAGTGGCAGTCTCCCATCATCACCGCCTTCTACTCTCCGGCTCACCCTGACTACCGCTTCGCCGACTTCTACCAGCGGCTCAAGGCACAGGGCTTTGTTATCTATCCGGGCAAGGTCTCGCAAGCCGATTGCTTCCGTATCGGCAATATCGGTGACGTGACCCCGGAGCGGGTGCGCGAGCTGCTCGCCGCCATGGCTAGCGCCTGTTACTGGCAAGGGGACGCGCAATGACCAGCATGCTGGCTCAGGGTCGTGATCTGTGTGGCCGCGATTTGCATGAACATAAGCTGCACGGCAGCGGCCGCGCCGACAGCGAAGGGGATATCAACCTCGGCGAGGGGCGGGCGCGTTGGTGGGCTGACCAGAGCGAAGCGGTGCAGGCGGGATTGGCGGAAGATAGCCGCTACTTCCTCCATCAGGCCCTCTCTACCCCCTGTCTCGATCTGCTTGAGCGCGCGCAGGGGAGCTGGTTGACCAGCGTATCGGGCAAACGCTATCTCGATTTTCACGGCAACAGCGTCCATCAACTGGGCCACGGTCACCCCAGGGGGGTGGCCGCGGTGCAGCAGCAACTCGCCGATCTGCCGTTCGCGCCCCGCCGCTACACCCATCAGGTTGCCATCGACTGCGCCCGCACCCTGGCTGAACTGGCTCCCGGCGATCTCAACCGGGTGCTGTTCGCCCCCGGCGGCAGCGAGGTGGTGGGGATTGCCCTGAAGCTCGCCCGTTTCATCACTGGCAACAGCAAGGTGGTGTCCCTGTGGGATGCCTTTCACGGCGCCTCCCTCGATGCCATCTCGGTCGGCGGCGAGGCCTGTTTTCGCGCCGGTATGGGCCCGCTGATGGCCGGGGTGGAGCGCATCCCGCCGCCCACCCGTTATCGCGGCGTCTGGTATCGCGGGGAGGGGGATGACCTGCACTACGCCGATTATCTGGAGTACGTCATCAAGAAGGAGGGAGGGATCGGCGCCTTTATCGCCGAACCTATCCGCAACACCGATGTGCAGGTGCCCTCGAAGGCCTACTGGCAGCGGGTGCGGGAGATCTGCGATCGCCACAAGGTGCTGTTGATCGTCGACGAGATCCCCAATGCCCTGGGTCGCACCGGCCACTGCTTCAGCTTTGAAGAGTTCGGCATCGAGCCCGACATCATCTGTCTGGGCAAGGGGTTGGGGGGCGGTGTGGTGCCGTTTGCCGCGCTCATCACCCGGGACCGTTTCAATCAGGCCGCAGCTATTTCGCTCGGTCACTACACCCACGAGAAGAGCCCTATCGGCTGCGCGGCGGCGCTCGCGACCATCGCTACCATCCGCGAAGAGGGGTTGCTGGCAAAAGCGCAGGAGGATGGCGGTTTTATGGCGGCCGAGCTCGGCAAGTTGGCTAAGCGTCACCCGCTGATCGGGCAGGTGCGCGGTATCGGTATGCTCTGGGCGCTCGATCTGGTGGTCGATCATCAGAGTCGCACCCGCAATAGCCAGGCCGCCGAGCGGCTGCTCTACCGCTGTCTGGAGCTGGGGCTCAGCTTCAAGGTCTCCCAAGGGAACGTCATCCAGCTCTCGCCACCGCTCAATATCGCCCGCGCCGATCTGGTGCGCGCTATCACC
Organism: Aeromonas sp. L_1B5_3; assembly: GCF_963866575.1. Classification (NCBI taxonomy): domain Bacteria; kingdom Pseudomonadati; phylum Pseudomonadota; class Gammaproteobacteria; order Aeromonadales; family Aeromonadaceae; genus Aeromonas; species Aeromonas sp. L_1B5_3. The sequence goes on along the minus strand of NZ_CAWMDN010000003.1, from coordinate 12,421 downwards.
ATTCTCGATCGCGCCTTCGGCGAGATCGCACTTTCACCGAAACAGGAACACCACCATGACTGACTTGCAGACTGCCATCCACCCGACCACCGACGTAGAGGCGCTGATCCTCGACTGGGCCGGTACCGTCGTCGATTTCGGCTCCTTCGCCCCCACCTCCATCTTCGTAGAGGCCTTCGCCCGCGCCTATGACTTCACCGTGACCCTGGACGAAGCGCGCCAGCCCATGGGGCTGGGCAAGTGGGATCATATCGCCGTGCTGGGCCGTCTGCCCTCGGTGGATGCGCGCTGGCAGGCCCGCTTTGGCCACCCCATGAGCCATGCCGAGGTGGACCACATTTATCACACCTTTATGCCGCTGCAGATTGCCGCGGTGACCCGCTTTGCAGACTCGATCCCCGGTGTGCTGCCGGTGCTGGACGCGCTGCGGGGTCAGGGGCTGCGTATCGGCTCCTGCTCCGGTTACCCCCGTCCGGTGATGGAGGCGTTGGTACCTGCTGCGGCCGATCACGGCTATCGCCCGGATCACTGGGTCGCCACCGACGATCTCAAGGCAGGCGGTCGCCCCGGCCCCTGGATGGCGCTGGCCAACGTGATTGAGCTGGGAGTAAGCGCGGTGCATCGCTGCATCAAGGTGGATGACGCCGTGCCGGGTATCAGCGAAGGGCTTAACGCGGGCATGTGGACGGTGGGATTGTCGGTTTCCGGCAACGAGTTTGGCGCCACTTGGGACGAGTTTGCCGCCATGAGCGAGGCGGAGATCGCCGCCCGGCGCGCACCGGCCGAGGCCAAACTGAGGGCGGCGGGGGCGCACTACGTGATTGATACCCTTGCCGACATCGCCCCGGTTATCGCCAATATCAACCGCCGTCTGGCCGCTGGCGAGCGGCCTTAAGCGCACGTCGAGATATACCTGCCAAGGCGAACCAATAACAAAACACCCCCGTATGGGGGTGTTTACATTGATTGACATTGCGCAGGGCTTGGCAGGAAGAAGGCGCTAACGTCCTGAGAAGAAGCAACGGATCTGTCGGGCTAGCCCCCCATCATCCGCGCAGTCTGAATTGCCTCGATCAGCGCGGTCCGGTTGATGCGGAGTCGCTCTTCATCGAGCAGTTGCTGCCACAGCGCAATGGCTTGGCTGTAGCGACCATGCAGGAAGTGATCGGAGGCAAGCAGCATCAGGGCGCTCACTTCCCCCGCGTCCTGCTTGAGGGCGCTCTCCAGCAGGCGGGTTGCCTCGGGAGTCAGCTGCTGGCCCGCCTGATAGTAGAGCACGGTGGCCTGAGCTGCTTGAGTCGCCGCGCTGGCGCCACCCTCCAGCAGAGCGAGACGCTGATAGGCGAGCAGGGCGTTGTCGTACTCGTTCCGATAGAGATAGAGCTGGCCGAGCGCCGCCCAAGCGTCGAGATCGGTGGGGTTGGCTTGCAGACGTTGATGCAGGGCGCCCAGCTCCTTGTCCTGCAGATCCCGCGGGCTCAATCCCGCCAGCGGATCGGGGCGCGACTGATAAGCCTGCCACGCCTGATAGCGGCCGCTGCTGAGATAGACAGCTGCAACGGCTACGAATGCCATGATGCCAAGCAGCAACAGGGCCCGCCCGTGCCGGTTATTGCGGCCACGATTGTTATCCTGGCTGGCCAGTTGCGCGCGCAGGGCCAGCTCAGCCGCCGGGATGGTGTTGGCCAGGCGGGAGGCGCTCAGCTCCCTGTAGAGTGGCTGGTCTGGGGAGAGGCCCGCTTGTTCTCCACGCATGATCAACAGATTAAGTTCGCTGCGCGGGTCGGCCGCGGGTTGAGGGGGAGCCTCAACGATGGCCTTAACGACAGGGATGGGTTGCGCCATTGTGCGCGTGAGGCGGCGAAACAGGGTCAACAGCGCCAGCCCCAACAGCAGCAGGGGACCGCCCCATAGCAGCGCTGTGCTGGCCTTGAAGGGGGGATCGTAGCGCACGAAATCGCCGAAGCGCTCCGTCATGCGGGCGATCACCTGCTCATCAGACTGCCCCTCGTCCACCCAGCGGTATACCTCGAGCCGCAGATCCCGGGCGATGGGGGAGTTGGACTCCACCAGGTTCTGGTTCTGGCACTGGGGGCAGCGCAGGGCGCGGGCCAGCTCTTGCGCCCGATTTTGCAGCTTGGGATGGCGAAATTCATAGGTGTCGACCCCGCTGGCAAGGGCCCCGAGGCTCAATGCCAGCAAGAGTGGCGCTATCAGGGCGTGGCCGAGAAGGCTCATGGCTTGCTCTCCTGCACTTGTCTCTCCAGTTCGGGCTGGCCGGCGATGTTGCTGCGGGCCTTTGCAAGCAGGGGGGCAAACTGGCGTTGCCAGATCTCCCGGGTGAGCAGGCCGGTATGGCGGGTCAGCAGGGTGCCATCGCTGTCAAAGAGATAGGTCTCCGGTGTGCCGTAGACGCCGAGCTCAAGGGCCAGTTTGCCGTCGGGGTCGGCCAGCACGGCGCGATAGGGGTTGCCCGCCCGAGCGAGCCAAGCACGAGCGGTGTCCCCCTTGTCCCTGTAGTTGAGGCCGTAGAGGGGTTCTGTGCCAGCGAGCTCGCTGAGCAGCGGATGCTCGGCGCGGCAGTTGGCGCACCAGCTGGCCCAGACGTTAAGGACAAAGGGCTCCCCCTTGAGGCTGGCGGTCTGGATCGGACTCCCGTCCAGCAGATTGTCGCTCTGCCACGCAGGCAGGGTACGTCCGAGCGTTGCTTCATCCTGACTGTAGGGATTGTTGCCAAGGCCGAGCCAGAGCAGGACGCCAAGTCCCAGAGTGAGCACGAGCGGCACGAACAGGCGCAGACGGGCATTCATAAGGACTCCTGCTCAAGCCGAGGGCAGGGGGCGGTAGCTGGCGCAGGATGGCTAGCCAACAGCGGTCGGCGGGCGAGCAGACGCAGGGTGCCGCCTGCCATCATCAACAGGCCGCCGAGCCAGATCCAGCGCACCAGCGGCTTGTAGTGCAGCCGCATGGCATAGGCGCCGGGCCCCATTTTCTCACCCAGCACCACGTAGAGATCGCCGAGCATTCCCCACGCGATGCCCGGTTCGTTCATGTTCATGGTGCGCACGCTGTAGTGGCGCCGCTCCGGCGTCAGCCGTGCCACCTCTTTACCGCTCTTATGCACGCTAAGCGTGATCCGCTCGGCGGTATAGTTGGGGCCGATGATCGGCTCGCTCCCCTCATAGCGAAACTCGAAGGCGCCGAGCCGATAGGGCTGGCCTGCGGCGAGTACGGCGCCCCCCTCCTGACTGTGGTGACTCACCTGCGCGATGCCTAGGGCACACACCGCTACCCCGAGATGGGCCAGCAGGCTACCGAACCGATTGAGGGTGAGCTCGCGCAGCGACGTCGGTTGCAAGAGCGGGAGCAGCAGGCTGGCTATCAGCCAGAGGCTCACCATATTGGCGAGAAGGCCAATCCAGCTACCGGAAACCGATCCCTGTTCCAGATAGGCAAGACTAATGAGCCCGCCGCCAAGCAGGCCAAACAGCGGCGGCAACAGAGCGTTAAGTCGGGAATGTGCCGCAAGCAGCTGCCAGCGCAGGCGCGGCAGCTGGGTCATCAGCCCCATCAGGCAGAGGGCCAGCGGCACGAAGATGATATTGAAATAGGGGGCGCCCACCGAGAGCGAGCCCAGATGGAGCGACTGGAACACCATGGGGTAGAAGGTGCCGAGCAGCACGCTGGCGCAGGCCACGCAGAGCAGCAGGATAGCGGCGCCGAGCAGCCCCTCTTTTGACAGCAAGCCGAAGCGGGCATAGGGGGCGCGAATGTCTGCGCGCAGGGCAAACAGGGTGAGGGCGCAGGTCAATAGCAAACCGAGCAGCAACAAGAGGGTGAGGCCGCGGCTGGGGTCCACCGCAAAGGCGTGCACCGAGGTGAGCACCCCGGAGCGCACCACGAAGGTGCCGAGCAGGCTCAAGGCGAAGGTGAAGATGGAGAGCAACAGCACGGCGTGGCCGTAGGCGCCGCGCTTCTCGCAGACAATCAGAGCGTGCAGCAGGGCAGTGCCCAGCAGCCAGGGCAAGAGGGAGGCGTTTTCTACCGGATCCCAGAACCACCAGCCGCCCCAGCCGAGCTCGTTATAGGCCCACCAGGAGCCCAGCACGATACCGGCGGTGAGAAACACCCAGGAGCCGAGCGCCCAGGGGCGGCTCCAGTGAGCCACGGCGCCATCCAGTCGACCCGAGTGCAGTGCAGCCATGGCGAAAGCGAAGTTGACTGCAAAGCCGACGTAACCGAGATAGAGCAGGGGCGGGTGGATGATGAGGCCGATATCCTGCAGCATGGGGTTGAGGTCGCGCCCCTCCAGTGGTCCCGGGAACTGGCGGTCAAACGGGCTGGAGAAGATCAGGGTATAGAGGCCGAACAGCCCGACGATCAGCCCCATGATGGCCAATACCCGGGTGCGGATCAGCGGATCGACCCGTTTTGAACAAATCGCCACCAGCGCGCCCCACAGCCCCAGCGCAAAGACGAAGAACAGCATGGAGCCCTCGTGGCCACCCCACACGGCCGCCAACTTGAAGCCCAGCGGCAGGGCGCTGTTGGCATGCTGGGCCACATAGACCAGAGTGAAGTCATCCTGGCCAAAACAGCTGGCGAGCAGCAGCAGGGCGGCCCCGAGCAGGATGGCATTGATCAGCGCCAGCGGCTTGGCGCAGCGCAGCAGGGCAGGGGAGGCGAGCCGCAATCCCAGCCAGGGCAGCAGCCCTTGCAGCAGGGCGAGCCCGGTCGCCAGCAACAGTGAGAGATAGCCGAGCTCCGCCAGCACATGACCTCCAGTCAATTATTCGTCTATGTTATGCCGCAGCGTCTGCACCGTACCGGCGCTGGGGGATAACATCCACATTCCTGGCAATAAGCAATCGCAACAAATAAGCGCCAGTCACCCGAGGGTGGCTGGCGCTGGTGATCATACCGTTATACGACTGTCATTTGACCGGCATAAAGCACGAAGTAGCGCAGCAGCAGGATCCCCACCAGGGTCAGGCTGCAGACCAGCACCAGATGGCCGTTGCGCTCCCGCAGGGGCGCCGGGGTCAGCAGAGCCAGCAGCTGGGGCAGCAGCATGCCGATGCCCACCACCCCTATCCAGAACACCTGAGCCCAGAAGCCGCTGCCGATGGCGGCCCACATGGCCACCTCTTTCTGGCCGCCACCGAAGTAGAGGCCGGTAAAGAAGCAGACCAGCAGCAACACCTCCACCGCCAGCACCGGCCGCTCGAAGCGATGCACGAAGCTCACCCCCTGGCTGTGGTGGTTCTCCTTGAAGAGCGTCACCGCCAGCAAGATGGTGGAAGCGATGCCGGAGCTGATGCCCGAGACCAGAAACAGCACAGGCAGCACCGGGTTGTTCAGGAGCGGATAGGTCTTGAGCGCCGACAGCAGAAAGCCGGTGTAGGCCCCCAGCAGCACGGCAAGTAGCAGCAACAGCGGTACCAGCAGCCGCTCGATGCGGGCGAGCCAGCCAATCAGCCCATCCACAAATGCGAACTTCTCTTGCAGCAGGTGACGACGCAAGGTCTCGATCTCGGCCCGAAACACCACCGCCAGCCAGGCGAACAGCACCGCCATATAGAGCTGAAACAGCATGACCCCCATCGACATCACGGAGTCGAACTGGTAGTGGAACATCAGCTTCCAGAAGGTCCAGGGGCGGGCCAGATGGAAGATAAGGATCAGCAGCCCCAATATCACGCTCGCTGGCGCCAGAATGGCGGTTGCCTTGATGATGCCGCTCTCGCTGCCGGCCCCCTTGCGGCGCAGCAGCACCGAGAGGGTGGTGGCCCCGGCGGAGATGCCGAGCAGAAAGAGATAGATGGCGATGGGCCAGTCCCAGACAAGGGAAGGGAAGTGAAATGCGTCATACAACATGATCCATTCCTCCCTCTGTTACTGCGGTAGATGGCGATCGGACAAATTCCCAGACAAGGGAAGGGAAGTGAAATGCCGCTTGCATGGTCATGACGTTATCTCCCCTTTGGGCACGCGGTACATCTTGGGTGAGGTGCCGAGTGCCTGCTTGTAGCGATAGGTGGTCTCCTTCACCAGCCGTTGGGCGATGGGGCTGTCCGGATCATCCAGATTACCGAACACCAGCGCCTTGGTGGGGCAGGATTCCACGCAGGCCGGCTCCTTGCCCGCCGCCAGGTTGGTCTTGCGGCAAAAGTCGCATTTGTCCGCCACTCGGGTGACCGGGTTGATAAAGCGCACCTGATAGGGGCAGGCGGCGAGGCAATACATGCAGCCGACGCAGAGATCCGCGTCGACATCGACGATGCCATCCTCCTTGCGAATATGGGAGGCGCCGGTCGGGCAGACATGCACGCAGGGGGCGTTGTCGCAGTGCTGGCAGGACTTGCGAAAGAAGCGGTACTTGGCGTCGGGAAATTCACCGACCGGGCCTGAGCGGATGATCTCGAGGCGCGAGACCCCTTCCGGCACCTTGTTGACCTCCCGGCAGGCGTCCATGCAGGCGGTGCAGCCGATGCAGGCCGTCTCGTCGTGGATCATGCCATAGCGGATCCCGTCGATGGTCTGGCTGTGGGCGAGGGGGGTAGCAAGGGAACGAGTCGGCCCCGTCATCATGATAAGGGCCCCCGCGCCCATGCCCGCCATAAAGTCACGGCGAGAGCAGCTCATGATGCCTCCTTGCCGGTAGCCGGTTTGGACTGCTCCTGCCGGGCCTTGCTGGCCTCATGTTGCTTGCTGTGGCAGTCGACGCAGAGCTTGATGCGGGATTTTTCCGGGATCGCCACCATGGGCTCCTTGACCGGATGCAGCTGGTGGCAGCTGGTGCAGGTGAGCTTGGTGGCGTGCACGTCGTGGGCCCAAAGCGCCTCGCGCAGTGGTTTGGGCTCGTGGCAGCTCATGCATACCCCGTTCTGCTCGCTGATGGGATAAAGCTTGATGCTCTCTTTATCCTTCAGGCTGTGGCTGAAGCGCATCACATCCTTGACCCCTTCCCGGTGCTGGGGGGAGGGCTGGCCGTGGCAGTTGGTGCAGGTGACAGGCGCCAGGTTGTTAGGATTGGTCGCCTGACCATGCTTGCCGTGCATCCCCTCGCTCTGCTCCTTGTGACAGTCGGTACAGGCCTTGTCGGGATTGCGTAAAAATTCCACCTCATGTGTAGCTGGAACAAGGGCTGCAACCGGATCGGCCGCCTGACCCTGCAGGCTGGTGAACAGCATGGCTGCCATCAGCATCAGTCGTAAAAAATCCATCGTTAAATCACCCATAGGAAGCCTCCATCCGCTGCGGGCCTGGTCTGGCCGGGCCCGCAGGCGCCGTTACTGTGCCAGCCGTCCGGCCGCTTTGGCCTCGGCATCCCAGGCGGGGACCGTGGTCTTGAGGAATTGGGCCTTGTCGCTGTTGAACTGCTTCATATCCATGCCAAGGGCCGCTTGCGCTTTCTCCTTGCTGGAGATGTCGGGGATGGCGATTTCGTGGCTGATCCCCTTGCTGGCCAACAGGCGCGCCAGCTTGGTGCGGGCGTCAGCGGCTTTATCCAGCGCGCTGCCAAGTACCTTGAGGGCCACTTCGGGGGCGTGCATCTGCACCCCGTGGGATGCGATGGCGTAGTCCCAGCGCCACTGGGCGTGACGGATGTCCTGCAGAATATCCTTCATCTCTGCCTCGGTGGCGCCGGCATCCCAGGCCGCCTTGGCTTCAAAGTGGGCGTGAACCAGCTGCTTCTCGACCTTCAGCTTGGTCTCGATCACCGCCTCTTTGCGCTGTTTGACAATCCCTTGCAGTATCTTCTTGCTCTGGGTGTGGCAGTTGCGGCAGGTCTGCTCGAAGCGATCGAAGGGGTTGCCCACCTTGTGATCCGTGTAGACCTTGCCCTGCTCGTTCTGCACCTTGGGCATGTGGCAATCGACGCAGGCGACGTTGTTCTGGCCGTGAATGCCGGCACGCCAAGTTTCGTACTCGGGGTGCTGGGCTTTGAGCATAGGGGTTTTGGAGAGGGCATGAGTCCAGTCTGCAAAGCCGATTTCATCGTAATAGGCCTCCATCTGCTCCACAGTGGTGCCCTTGTCCCAGGGGAATTTGACCGCCTTGGTGGGGCCGCTGAAGTAATACTCCACGTGGCACTGGCCGCACACCTGGGACTGCTGATCGAAGCGCCCCTGCTCCTTGAACGGCTTGCCGATGGCGGTCATGGCCCGATCGGCATAGGGACGGGAGAGGTGCAGGGCCGGTTTACCCTCCTTGAACTCCTTCGAGGCGGTGTCGTGGCAGTCGGCGCAGCCAATGGTGTTGACTACTTCCGGCCCACCCTTGGCCCACATCCCTTTGAAGTAGCCATCTTCACCCTTCTCGTCGATGACGCGGGCCACATCCGGGCCTTTGCAGCTCCAGCAGGCCATGGGTAGGGGGCCATCTTCGGCGGTCTTCGGGGCGCCGGTTCGCAGGGTTTCGCGCACATCGGTCAGCGCATAGAAGTGACCGCGCGGCTTGTTGTAATCCTTGGAAAAGGGGTAGCCGGCCCAGAGCACCACCATCTGCGGATCTTCCGCCAGGGCGTCGGTTCGCTCCTTGCTCTCGCTGGTACCTTTCCAGCTGGTGAACTGATCGGCGTGATCTTTGGCGAACAGCTCGCTGCGCGCCTCGATCTTGCCCTTGGGTTGTGCCTCGTCGGCCGCCTGTGCCCAGTCGCTGGTGCCAAGGCAGGTTGTAAGCAGCAGGGCGGCAAGCCCCAGTCTGCTCTGTCTGTTGTGTGAACTCACCATCATCACTCCCAATCATTGTCCGTGTCTGGCCTGACCGGCTCCCTTTTGTGATGCGGAGATCGACACCCCGAGCGGGGTGGCAGGCCTGTTGTTATTACCGGTGAATAAACCGGATTTATGCATTTTCAGAGAGCGACGTTATCAAACTGGTAAACAAAATGATGAATTATCGGGAGGGGAGTTGCGCCAGATCAATTGGCAGCACGAGCAAAACACAGAAATGAGATCTGGGTAGAATTTTACGAAAAGTCAGGCTGTTGTGACGGTCTTGCCAAGAAAAATCAGCGGATTTTACGAAGCTGGGTAAAGGGCGTTGTGGAGGTCAGCTCACTCCTTGGCCCTATGGCCATCTCTTCTTCGTCGCTCGGCAAGAGAAATGGCTATGCGCGGCCTTAAATTTTTATTCACTTTATTATCGATAAGCGCTGCTGTTTGGCTGCACTTATTTGCACTGCTCGTTTGCCACTGGGGCTCGCTTGAAATCCGGATTAACCAGGGATTACGAAGCAAGTCTGCCAAAAGGACTATTTTTTTTCTTGAATAGGCGCATCAGCAAAGGGCTGCAGCAATATTGCGTCACAGGCTGTCGCACAAAAGGCGATGCCTGCATGACATTTATTGTACGAAATACCTTGTTTGCGGTCTCTTTTGTCGAAAATTGAGAAAAGACCCTTCAACTTGGTTGCGGTAAGATGGCTAATCCAGTCAGGTGTGCTGTTGATAATGTCGTTAATCAGGTTGTGCCGGAGGTTGTATGGCTGAGTTGCAAATTGAAAAGTCCACGGTGGTGACCCGCATAGAGGGCTCCGTGTTTGTCATCAGTGCAGATGGAGCTGTCGTACGAGCAACCGTGGGGATGGCGCTCCATCCCGGTGATCGGCTGCAAGCCGCGCAGGGGGGGCAGTTTGCACTGGCTGATGCCGATTCGCAGCCAACCGGACAACAACCTGAACCGGCCAATCCTGTTCCGGCCGATGGCAGTGAGGCGCAGCCTGATCAGGAGCTCGCTTCCCTGCAGGAGGCCATTCGCCAGGGGGTTGACCCGACCAAACTCTTTGCCGAGACCGCCGCAGGCAATGCGGCGCCGGCAGCCGGCAATATTGGTGGCGTTGCGGGCTCCAGCTCCGGCGGCTTTGTGGTGGTTGATCGCACCAATGACGCCACCCTGGCCGAGGCTGGTTTCGATACGGATCACAATGCACCTGTCGCCAACGACGAGCTGCGTTTTGCCGAAGTACGCGACTTCTTTGCCGCCATCACCATCACCGAGCCGCAGACCAGCGACAACATCATCAACGCTGACGAGGCGGCTGGCGTTATCATCCGCGGTACCGTGCTAGATGTAGAGGTCGGTCAGCCGGTCACCGTGACCCTGATTGACCAGGCAGGCAACCGACTCACCGTCACCACAGTGGTGCTGCCCGGTCTGGTCTGGGAGGCCATTTTTGGCGACGTCACCGGCAAGCTGGTGGATGGCCCCCTCACCATTCAGGCCGATACCCAGGATGCTGCCGGTAACCGTGCCAGCGATCTGGGCCAGACCCTGCTCGATACCATCACCACCATTACCCTGGATCTTGCCGATGAGAGCGACACCGGTGCCAGCCAGAGCGATGATCTGACCCGCGACAATACCCCGCTGCTGCAGGGCAAGGGGGAGCCCGGTGCCACAGTCACCCTCTCCCTTGGTGGCAGCGTGCTCACCGTACTTACCGTTGACGGCAATGGCAACTGGCAATATCAGCTGCCCGATACGCTGGCAGACGGAGCTTATGATTTTCGGGTCGACTCGGTGGATATCGCCGGCAACCGAGCCAGCGATACCCTCACTATTGAGGTTGATACCCAGGCCGCCATTGATATCGATGATCTCTATGCTGTGGAACTCTTTGGCAGCGACAATGCCACCCTGAGTGGTACCACCGCCAATGTCGAGGCGGGACAGAAGGTGACCATCACCCTGCTAGGCAGCGATGGGCAGATCCTGCTTACCACCTCTGCAGTGGTCGGTGCGGATGGCCGTTGGCAGGTATCAGGTCTTGATCTCTCCGGTATCACGCAATCTTTCGAAGTGCGTGCCAGCGTCACCGATCTGGCGGGTAATTCTGCCTTGGACGGTGCGCCGCTGATCGGCAAGAGCGAGACCTTGACCCTCTCTGAAGCCGGACTGGCCAATGGCCCAGTCACTGCGACCGGCAGCCTCAATACCGGCGCCGGGATTGATGGCAACCTGCAGGTCACCTTCGCCGCTGACCAGAGCGGCCTTGAAGGGCTGAAGCTTACCAGTCATGGAGTGGCACTCGATTACGTCTGGGGCGGCCAGACCCTGACCGCCACTGCCGGTGGGGTCACTGTCTTTACCCTGACCCTCAACAATAACGGCAGCTATCGCATCGTCTGGAACCAGAGCCTGGATCACCCCGAGAGCAAGGGGCAGACCCTGCTTAACACTCAGGAAACCTTGAGTCTGCCGTTCAACCTCGAATACCGCGACAGCGATGGTGATCTGGTGAAAGCGCCGCTGGTGATCAATCTGGTGGACAGCACTCCACCGAGCTTCGAGATCCCGGCCATTACGCTGACCGAGGATGCCTTTACCAACAGCGCCGCCGTAGTCGGAGAGAGCAGCTTTGTGGTCAAGCACACCGCCGATCCTCTGCTGGTGGATTCGCTGGTGTTCAGCAATCAGAGTGGCACCCTGGCTACCCTCAACAGCTCGGGTCTTGCCAGCGATGGCCATCCGCTGACGTTTGAATTTACCGATGATCGCACCCTGCTGGGCTACTACCTTGACAGCAATGGTCAGCGGATTGAGGTATTGCGCGCCCAACTGCTGGCTGAACAGGAGGGGAGCGATGTGGGCGGTCGGGTGGTGATCACCCTTACCGGCCCGCTCGATCATCAGGGTAGTGACAGCCTCTCGCTGGGGTTGCAGGTGAGTGCCAAAGAGATCGATGGCGATGTCACCAGTGCCGACCTGACTCTGACCATCAAGGACGGCAGTGATCCTTCGCTTGGTCTCGACAAGGGCGTTTCGCTGCAAGAAGGGGGCAACCAGCACATCGATGGTCAACTGCCGGTCACGGTGGGCAGCGATCGTCTGGTCTCCCTCAACTTTGAGGCGAGCCAGCCGGCGTTGGCGGGGCTCACCAGCCAAGGGCATCCCACCAGTTATGAGGTGCAGGGCAACCAGCTGACCGTCAAGGATTGGCAGGGCAATACGATCCTCACCGTCGCCATCGGGCTGGATGGCAAATACAGCGTCTCCCTGACCGGCGTGTTTGACGAACCGGAAGCGACCAACAGCCTCAACCTGGGCCTGAAGGTACAGGGCACCGATTTTGACGGGGACAAGAGCAACCTCGGCACCCTCAATATCACCATTACCGATGGTGCCTTGCCGCAGGTCGATCCTGTCTCCCTGACGCTCACGGAAGATAGCAATTGGCAGCAGGAGCAGACCCTTAACGGTGATTTGACCATCACCGCGGGCAGCGATCCGCTGGCCAGCATCACCTTCGATGCCAACCAGCCGGGGCTGCAAGGGTTCACCTCGGGCAAGCAGGCCGTGACCATCACGGTGGCTGATCATCTTATCGAGGGGCGTACCCCCGATGGCACGCTGGTGTTTAAGCTGACCCTTGGCAACGATGGCAAATACAGTTTCACCCTCCATCAACCGCTGG
>NZ_CAWMDN010000002.1:0-11544 GCF_963866575.1 Aeromonas sp. L_1B5_3 | reverse complement strand
GTTTCGCTTCGCTTCACTTGCTGGAGGGCTTCGCCCATGAACACTGACGAATCCAAGCGCCGCCGCCGTGGGCCTGCGCCGCTCGACGCCACGGACAAGCGCGGCCATACCGTTTCGGTGCGCCTCAACGATGCCGAGCTTGCGCGGCTTGATTCGCAGCGTGACGCCGTGCAGATGCAGCGGGGCGAGTACCTACGCGCCGCCGCCCTGCATCGCCTGCCGCCCACCATCCCGGCAGCGAACCGGGAACAGTGGGCCGAGTTGGCCCGCACAGCGGCCAACCTGAACCAGATCGCCCGGCACCTGAACGAAGGGCTGCGGGGCGACGGGGAGCGCATCGGCAAGGCGCTGGGCTTGCAGTTGAGCGCCGAGCTTGCCAACTGCCTGCGCGTGCTGATGCTCGTGCGCTGCGACCTGATAGGCGTCAAGCACGACGCCGAGGACGTGGAAGATGAAAGCGAAGGTTAGCCGTGGCGGCGGCTTTCGCGGTGCGCTGAACTACGTTTTTGACGTGGGCAAGGAAGCCACGCACACGAAAAACGCGGAGCGTGTCGGCGGCAACATGGCCGGGAGCGACCCCCGCGAACTGTCGCGGGAGTTCTCCGCCGTGCGCCAGTTGCGCCCAGACATCGGCAAGCCCGTCTGGCATTGCTCGCTGTCACTGCCCCCCGGCGAGCACCTGAGCGCCGAGAAATGGGAAGCCGTGGCGGCAGACTTCATGCAGCGCATGGGCTTTGACCAGACCAATACGCCGTGGGTGGCCGTGCGCCACCAGGACACGGACAAGGATCACATTCACATCGTGGCCAGCCGAGTAGGGCTGGACGGGAAAGTGTGGCTAGGCCAGTGGGAAGCCCGCCGCGCCATCGAGGCGACCCAAGAGCTTGAGCGTACCCACGGCCTGACCCTTACGCCGGGGCTGGGCGATGCACGGGCAGAGCGCCGCAAGCTGACCGACAAGGAGATCAACATGGCCGTGAGGACGGGCGAAGAACCGCCGCGCCAGCGCCTGCAACGGCTGCTGGACGAAGCGGTGAAGGACAAGCCGACCGCGCCAGAACTGGCCGAGCGGCTACAGGCCGCAGGCGTGAGCGTCCGGGCGAACCTTGCCAGCACCGGGTGCATGAATGGCTTTTCCTTCGAGGTGGCCGGGGTGCCGTTCAAGGGCAGCGACTTGGGCAAGGGCTACACATGGGCGGGCCTACAGAAAGCAGGGGTGACATATGACGAAGCTAGAGACCGTGCGGGCCTTGAACGATTCCGGCCCACAGTTGCAGATCGTGGAGAGCGTCAGGACGTTGCAGCAGGCCGTGAGCCAGATGCACGAGGACTTGAAGCGCCTACCGGGCGCAGTCTCGACCGAGACGGCGCAAGCCTTGGAACCGCTGGCACGACTCCGGCAGGACGTCACGCAGGTTCTGGAAGCCTACGACAAGGTGACAGCACACCAGCGCAAGGCACTGGACGAGCTGACGCAGCAGATGAGCGCGAGCGCGGCGCAGGCGTTCGAGCAGAAGGCCGGGAAGCTGGACGCGACCATCTCCGACCTGTCGCGCAGCCTGTCAGGGCTGAAAACGAGCCTCAGCAGCATGGAGCAGACCGCGCAGCAGGTGGCGAGCCTGCCGGGCAAGCTGACGAGCGCACAGCAGGGCATGACCAAGGCCGCCGACCAACTGACCGAGGCAGCGAACGAGACGCGCCCGCGCCTTTGGCGGCAGGCGCTGGGGCTGATTCTGGCCGGGGCCGTGGGCGCAATGCTGGTAGCGACTGGGCAAGTCGCTTTAAACAGGCTAGTGCCGCCAAGCGACGTGCAGCAGACGGCGGACTGGGCCAACACCATCTGGAGCAAGGCCACGCCCAAGGAGCGCGAGTTGCTGAAACAGATCGTCAATCGGCCCGCGAACTAGACCCGACCGCCTACCTTGAGGCCAGCGGTTACACCGTGAAGCGCGAAGGGCGGCACCTGTCCGTCAGGGCGGGCGGTGATGAGGCGTACCGCGTGACCCGCCAGCAGGACGGGCGCTGGCTTTGGTGCGACCGCTACGGCAACGACGGCGGGGACAATATCGACCTGGTGCGCGAGATCGAGCCGGGCACCGGCTACGCCGAGGCCGTCTATCGGCTATCTGGTGCGCCGACAGTCCGGCAGCAGCCGCGACCGAGCGAACCCAAGCGGCAACCGCCGCAACTACCGGCGCAAGGGCTGGCAGCCCGCGAGCATGGCCGCGAATACCTCAAGGGCCGGGGCATCACCTCGGACACCATCGAGCACGCCGAAAAGGCGGGCATGGTGCGCTATGCGGACGGCGGGGTGCTGTTCGTCGGCTATGACCGTGCAGGCACCGCGCAGAACGCCACACGCCGCGCCATTGCCCCCGCTGACCCGGTGCAAAAGCGCGACCTACGCGGCAGCGACAAGAGCTATCCGCCGATCCTGCCGGGCGACCCGGCAAAGGTCTGGATCGTGGAAGGTGGCCCGGATGCGCTGGCCCTGCACGACATCGCAAAGCGCAGCGGCCAGCAGCCGCCCACCGTCATCGTGTCAGGCGGGGCGAACGTGCGCAGCTTCTTGGAGCGTGACGACGTGCAAGCGATCCTGAAGCGGGCCGAGCGCGTCACCGTGGCCGGGGAGAACGAGAAGAACCCAGACGCTCAGGCCAAGGCCGACGCCGGGCACCAGAAGCAGGCGCAGCGGGTGGCCGAAATCACCGGGCGCGAGGTGCGCCAATGGACGCCGAAGCCCGAGCACGGCAAGGACTTGGCCGACATGAACGCCCAGCAGGTGGCAGAGATCGAGGCTGAGAGGGCGCGAAACGAAGAGCTTTCACTGTCAGAGCCGGGGTATGATGGCCCCAGCTTCGGCAGATAAGAGCGCCTGTCAGTCGGTGTGATGAACCGACCGACAGGCTAACCATCATCAACCTGTACAGGAGGCCGATATGGCTATCAACATTATGGAGGCGTTCCAGCAGGAACCGCCACAACTAGACTTCATCTGGCCGGGCTTTCTGGCTGGCACCGTGGGCGCACTGGTGGCCCCCGGCGCGACCGGCAAGAGCTTCTGGGCGCTGGAAGCGGCTATGGCAATTGCTTGCAGTGTCGCAGGCGGCGACGTGGTGAACCTCAAGCCGCAGCACACCGGGCGCGTTGTCTATCTGGCCGGGGAAGATCCCGAACCCGCCCTGATCCGGCGCGTTCACGCCATCGGCCAGCACCTCAACCAGTCGGCCCGCGAAGCCATCGCCGACAACCTGACCCTTGAGCCAATCATGGGCAAGCGCCTGAACGTCATGGACGAGCGGCACCTTGCCCGCGTGGTGGAGTTCTGCGCCGATGCCCGGCTGATCGTGCTGGACACCCTGAGCCGCATTCACAGCCTGGACGAGAACAGCAACGGCGACATGGCGCGGCTTGTTGCTACGTTGGAACACGTCGCGGCCAGCACCGGGGCGTCTGTCCTGTACCTGCACCACGTCAGCAAGGGCAGTGCCCGCGAAGGCCAGACCGACCAGCAGCAGGCGGCGCGGGGCGCTTCGGCCTTGATCGACAATGCCCGCTGGTGCGGCTTCGTTGCCAAGATGACCGAGGACGAGGCCAAGCGCCTGAGCGACCGCGCCTATGACCGGCAACCCATCGGCAACGACCGGCGCGGCTTCTTCGTGCGCTTTGGCGTGAGCAAGCAGAACTACGACGCTACCCCGCTTGACCAGTGGTACGAGCGCCGAGACGGCGGCGTGCTGCTGCCCGTTGAACTGCTGGAAGTGCCGAACGGCAAGAAGGGAGGCAGCCGCGATGAACTTTGAACTTACCCACGTCCGGCACGACCCGGCGCATTGTCTGGCCCCCGGCCTGTTCCGCAGCCTCAAGCGAGGCGAGCGCAAGCGGCTCAAACTGGACGTGACCTACACCCACGGCGACGACTCAATCCGTTTCTGGGGGCCTGAACCGCTGGGCGTTGATGATCTCCGCGTGTTGCAAGGACTGGTGGCAATGGCCGCCGTATCAGGCGAAGGCGGACGCGGCATTGTGCTGTCGCCTGAACCCAAAACTGGGGAAGGGCAGCAGTTGCGGCTTTGGCTCGACCTGAAATGGGATGCCATCGAGAAGGATTCGATGGTAGCCAAGGGCAGCTTTCGCCAGTTGGCCCGAGAGCTGGGCTACGCCGACGACGGCGGCAGCCAGTTCAAGACCATCCGGGAAAGCATCGAGCGTCTGTGGGCTGTATCCGTCATCGTGGAGCGCGGCGGGCGGCGGCAAGGCTTCCGCATCCTGTCGGACTACGCGAGCGACGAGCAGGACGGCAAGCTGTTCGTCGCCCTGAATCCACGGCTGGCCGAGGCCGTCATGGGCGAGCGCCCCCATACCCGCATCGACATGGACGAGGTGCGGGCGCTACAGACCGACCCGGCGCGGCTGATGCACCAGCGCCTCTGCGGCTGGATCGACCCCGGCAAGTCCGGGCGGGTGGAACTGGACACGCTTTGCGGTTACGCATGGCCCGAGCAAGCCACCCCGGAGGCAATGAAGAAGCGCCGCCAGACGGCCCGCAAGGCGCTGGCCGAGCTTGCCGCGTTGGGCTGGACGCTGAACGAGTACGCCAAGGGGAAATGGGAGGTCAAACGGGGGTCGTCTCAGAAAACGGAAAATAAAGCACGCTAAGAAAGTTACGCGTTTCAGTACAGCATTTGCAGATCCAAGTACCGCTGACAAAAGAAGAGAGAGACCGAAAAGCAATTGTTTTTCGGTCTCTCCGGAGAATGTTTAGCAGGCTGTCCTGCTATCCAATCTAGTGCAGATCAAAGCGATCCGCATTCATGACTTTCGTCCAGGCCGCAACAAAATCCTGTACAAACTTGGCCTTGTTGTCGTCCTGCGCGTAGACCTCCGCATAGGCACGCAACACTGAATTTGAACCGAACACCAGATCAACGCGGGTCGCCGTCCACTTGGTTACTCCCGTCTTGCGGTCAACGATGGCGTAGCTGTTACGCCCCGTCGGTTTCCAGCTGTAGGCCATGTCGGTCAGGTTGACGAAGAAATCATTCGTCAGGGTGCCAACACGGTCTGTGAACACGCCATGCGCAGTGCCGTCGAAGTTGGTGCCTAGCACCCGCATGCCTCCTACCAAGGCGGTCATCTCGCACGCGGTCAACCGCATCAGTTGGGCACGATCAAGCAGCAATTCCTCAGCACTGACCACATAATCCTTCTTCAGCCAGTTGCGGAAACCATCGGCCAAGGGTTCAAGCACCTCGAAGGACTCAACGTCGGTTTGTTCTTGCTTGGCATCCCCACGGCCTGGGGCGAACGGAACCGATACCTCAACACCAGCCGCTCTGGCTGCTTGCTCAACGCCGACGTTGCCGGCGAGTACGATTACATCGGCAACACTTGCGCCAGTGTCGGCGGCGATCTTTTCATAGATGGCCAGTACCTTCGTGAGTCGTGCCGGTTCATTACCCTCCCAGTCCTTCTGCGGAGCAAGGCGAATACGTGCGCCGTTCGCTCCGCCGCGCTTGTCCGAGCCACGGAAGGTGCGAGCGCTGTCCCAGGCGGTTGAGACCATCTCACAGATTGTGAGACCGGCGGCGACAATTTTCCCCTTGACGGCAGCAACGTCGTAGTCCTTGCGACCGGCTGGCACCGGGTCTTGCCAGACGAGGTCTTCGGCCGGCACGTCCGGGCCGATGTAACGCGACTTCGGCCCCATGTCACGGTGGGTCAGCTTGAACCAGGCACGGGCGAAGACTTTCTCGAAATACGCTGGATCATCGCGAAAACGCTCGGCAATCTTGCGATATTCAGGATCGAACTTCATCGCCATGTCCGCGTCGGTCATGATCGGCTTATGGCGAATTGACGGGTCTTCGACGTCGACCGGCATATCTTCTTCCTTGATGTTGACCGGTTCCCACTGGTGCGCGCCGGCCGGCGACTTCTGTAGCCACCAGTCGTAGCGAAGCAACAAATCGAAGTAGCCACCTTTGCCGGTGTTCCATTTCATCGGATGCGTGGTCCACGCGCCTTCGATGCCGCTTGTTACGGTGTCACGGCCGATGCCGCGCGTGGTGTGGTTTTGCCAGCCGAGGCCCTGCTCTTCGAGTTCGGCACCTTCGGGAGCCGGCCCCAGATTTGCCGCGCTGCCATTGCCGTGCGTCTTGCCGACGGTGTGACCGCCGCCCGTCAGCGCCACGGTTTCCTCGTCGTTCATCGCCATGCGCGCGAAGGTAATACGCACGTCGTGGGCCGTCTTGAGCGGATCGGGCTTGCCGTCGACACCTTCCGGATTCACGTATATCAAACCCATCATCACGGCTGCCAGCGGGTTTTCGAGGTCGCGTTCGCCGGAGTAGCGGCTGCCAGCGCTACCACTGGGAGCAAGCCATTCCTTCTCAGAACCCCAATAGGTGTCCTTCTCGGGGTGCCAGATGTCTTCGCGACCGAAGGCGAAGCCAAAGGTTTTCAGGCCCATCGACTCGTAGGCCATGTTGCCAGCGAGAATGATCAGGTCGGCCCAGGAGAGCTTGTTGCCATACTTTTTCTTGATCGGCCAGAGCAGGCGGCGCGCCTTGTCGAGGTTGGCATTGTCCGGCCACGAGTTGAGCGGGGCGAATCGCTGGTTGCCTGTGCCACCGCCGCCGCGTCCGTCAGCGATACGGTAAGTGCCGGCTGAGTGCCAAGCCATGCGAATCATCAGCCCGCCATAGTGGCCCCAGTCGGCTGGCCACCAGGACTGGCTGTCGGTCATCAGCGCTTTGAGGTCATTTTTCAGCGCTTGAACATCGAGCTTCTTGAGTTCTTCGCGATAGTTGAAGCCCGTACCCAGCGGGGTGGTCTTGCTGTCGTGCTGGTGCAGGATGTCCAGGTTCAGGGCTTTGGGCCACCATTCCATGGTCTGCATGCTGGCCGATGTAGCGCCTCCGTGCATGACCGGACATTTTCCAGAAGAACTTGCGTCTTTGTTTTCCATGTGTCACTCCTTTGCTTACGTTGTAAACAGAAATGGTGATTTACTCTTCGAGTAAGCTCCGCAACATCCAAGCCGTTTTTTCATGGACATCGATGCGCTGGGTCAGCACATCCGCTGTAGGTTGGTCGTTGGCTTCATCCACCACCGGGAAGAGTTTGCGGGCAGTTCTGGCGGTAGCTTCTTGCGCTGCGACCAGATAGGCGATCATCTCGTTGGCTTTGGGCACACCCTCGACCTCCTGGATTGAGGCAAGCTTGACGAATTCCTTGTAGGTGCCCGGCGCCGGGAAACCCAAGGCACGGATGCGCTCGGCGATCACATCCAACGCATTCCACTGTTCGGTGTATTGGTCCATGAACATCATGTGCAGGCTGTTGAACTGCGGCCCGGTCACATTCCAATGGAAGTTGTGCGTCATCAAGTACAGGGTGTAGCTGTCGGCCAGTAGCGCGGACAATCCGTCGGAAATTTTCTTCCGGTCAGCCTCTGAAATTCCGGTATTCATGGGCATTGATTTTACTTTCTTTTCTTTCATGGTGCTTTCCTTTCGTTGAGATAAATTGAATGGGCATGCTAACGCGCTCATCGATCCTGATTGAGAAGCTTGACTCCATCGGGACGTAGCTCGCCTTTTGGTGAAATACATCGATACAAGGTCTGACGTGTAATACCGAGTTCCACACACAAATCGCCGACCTTGGTTTCTGGTTGCCCCATTGCCGCCATTGCCAAGCGCAACTTGGCGGGCGTCATCTTGAACGGCCGGCCACCCTTTCGACCGCGTGCCCGTGCCGAAGCCAAGCCCGCCACGGTGCGCTCAGCGATTAGCTCTCGCTCGAACTCGGCCAGCGCAGCGAAGATGCCGAAGACCATCTTCCCGGCAGCGGTCGTCGTATCAATGGCCGCGCCGTGACCGGTCAGCACCTTGAGGCCGATGCCGCGCCCGGTAAGGTCGTGCACAGTGTTGATCAAATGACGTAGGTCGCGTCCGAGTCGATCCAGTTTCCACACGACCAGCGTATCGCCTTGCCGTAATGCCTTCAGGCAGCTCGCCAATCCGGGCCGGTCCTCACGCTTTCCGGATGCTTGGTCTTCGTAGAGCTGATATGGGTCGACGCCAGCGGCGGTCAGCGCATCGCGTTGCAAGTCGGTGGCCTGGGAACCATCCGCTTTCGATACCCGCATGTAGCCAATCAGCATTTTGATCCTGTCACATATACGTTCGATTATGTGACACTGTGATTTTGGCACGCGACGGTGTCAATATATGTCACTTAATCCGTCACCTTTTCTAAGGTGTGTAAACGGTCATTGTAGTAAAAGATGTGACAAATAAAAGGAATTCGCATGCCCCGCCGTTCGATTCTCTCCGCCGCCGAGCGCGAAAGCCTGCTGGCGTTACCGGACATCAAAGACGATCTGATCCGACATTACACGTTTAGCGATAGCGACCTGTCCATCATCCGGCAACGGCGCGGCCCAGCTAACCGGTTGGGCTTCGCCGTACAGCTTTGCTACCTGCGCTTTCCTGGCGTAATCCTGGGTGTCAATGAACCGCCGTTTCCGTCTTTGCTGAAGCTGGTCGCCGACCAGCTCAAGGTCAGCATTGAAAGCTGGGACGAGTATGGGAAGCGAGAGCAGACCCGGCGCGAGCACCTGGTCGAACTGCAAACGGTGTTCGGCTTCCAGCCGTTCACCATGAGCCACTACCGGCAGGCCGTCCACACGCTGACCGAGCTGGCCATGCAAACCGACAAGGGCGTGGTGCTGGCCAGCGCCTTGATCGAGCATCTGCGGCGACAGTCGGTCATTCTGCCTGCCCTTAACGCCGTCGAGCGGGCGAGTGCCGAGGCGATCACCCGCGCCAACCGACACATCTACGACGCCTTAGCCGAACCGCTGTCGGATGCGCATTGCCGTCGCCTCGATGACCTGCTCAAGCGCCGGGACAACGGCAAGACGACCTGGCTGGCCTGGCTGCGCCAGTCACCTGTCAAGCCAAATTCGCGGCACATGCTGGAGCACATCGAACGCCTCAAGGCGTGGCAGGCACTTGACCTGCCTTCTGGCATCGAGCGGTTGGTTCACCAGAACCGGCTACTCAAGATCGCCCGCGAGGGCGGCCAGATGACGCCCGCCGATCTGGCCAAGTTCGAGCCGCAGCGGCGCTACGCGACCTTGGTGGCGCTCACCATCGAAGGTATGGCCACCGTCACCGACGAAATCATCGACCTGCACGACCGTATCCTGGGCAAGCTGTTCAACGCCGCCAAGAACAAGCATCAGCAGCAGTTCCAGGCGTCCGGCAAGGCGATCAACGCTAAGGTGCGGCTGTTCGGCCGCATCGGCCAGGCGCTGATCGAGGCCAAGCAAGCGGGCCGCGACCCGTTCGCCGCCATCGAGGCCGTCATGTCCTGGGACGCCTTCGCAGAGAGCGTCACCGAGGCGCAGAAGCTCGCGCAGCCCGAGGACTTCGATTTCCTGCACCGCATCGGCGAGAGTTACGCCACGCTTCGCCGCTACGCGCCGGAATTCCTCGCCGTGCTCAAGCTACGGGCCGCGCCCGCTGCCAAGGACGTGCTCGACGCCATCGAGGTACTGCGCGGCATGAACAGCGACAACGCCCGCAAGGTGCCAGCCGACGCGCCGACCGACTTCATCAAACCGCGCTGGCAGAAACTGGTGATGACCGACACCGGCATCGACCGGCGTTACTACGAACTGTGCGCGCTGTCGGAGATGAAGAACGCGCTGCGTTCCGGCGACATCTGGGTGCAGGGATCGCGCCAGTTCAAGGACTTCGAGGACTACCTGGTGCCGCCCGCGAAGTTCGCCAGCCTCAAGCGGTCCAGCGAATTGCCGCTGGCCGTGGCCACCGACTGCGAACAATATCTGCATGAACGGCTGACGCTGCTGGAAGCGCAGCTCGACACCGTTAACCGCATGGCGCTGGCCAACGAGCTGCCGGACGCCATCATCACGGAGTCGGGCCTGAAGATCACGCCGCTCGATGCGGCGGTGCCCGACACCGCGCAGGCCCTGATCGACAAGACGGCGATGATTCTGCCGCACGTCAAGATCACCGAACTGCTGCTGGAGGTGGACGAATGGACGGGCTTCACCCGGCACTTCGCGCACCTGAAATCGGGCGACTTGGCCAAGGACAAGAACTTGCTGCTAACCACGATCCTCGCCGACGCGATCAACCTGGGTCTGACCAAGATGGCTGAGTCCTGCCCGGGCACGACCTACGCCAAACTAGCTTGGCTGCAAGCCTGGCACATCCGCGACGAAACCTACGGAGCGGCGCTGGCCGATCTGGTCAACGCGCAGTTCCGGCATCCATTCGCTGGGCATTGGGGCGACGGAACCACTTCATCGTCGGACGGCCAAAATTTCCGCACCGGCAGCAAGGCCGAGAGCACCGGCCACATCAACCCGAAATACGGTAGCAGCCCCGGCCGGACGTTCTATACCCACATTTCTGACCAGTACACGCCGTTCCACACCAAGGTCGTGAACGTCGGCGTGCGCGATTCGACCTACGTCCTCGACGGCCTGCTATACCACGAATCCGATTTGCGCATCGAGGAGCACTACACCGACACGGCGGGCTTCACCGATCACGTGTTCGCACTGATGCACCTGCTGGGCTTCCGCTTCGCGCCGCGCATCCGTGACCTGGGCGACACCAAGCTCTACATCCCGAAGGGCGATGCCGCCTACGAGGCGCTGAAACCGATGATCGGCGGCACGCTCAAGATCAAGCACGTCCGCGCTCATTGGGACGAAATCCTGCGGCTGGCCACTTCGATCAAGCAGGGCACGGTGACGGCCTCGCTGATGCTCAGGAAGCTCGGCAGCTACCCGCGCCAGAACGGCTTGGCGGTCGCCCTGCGCGAGCTGGGGCGCATCGAGCGCACCCTGTTCATCCTGGACTGGCTGCAAAGCGTCGAACTGCGCCGCCGCGTGCATGCCGGGCTGAACAAGGGCGAAGCGCGCAACGCGCTGGCCCGCGCCGTGTTCTTCAACCGCCTGGGCGAAATCCGCGACCGCAGTTTCGAGCAACAGCGCTACCGCGCTTCCGGCCTCAACCTGGTGACGGCCGCCATCGTGTTGTGGAACACGGCCTACCTGGAACGGGCCGCGAACGCCTTGCGCGGCCACGGCCAAGCCGTCGATGATGCCCTGTTGCAGTACCTGTCGCCGCTCGGCTGGGAGCACATCAACCTGACCGGCGATTACCTGTGGCGCTGCAGTACCAAGGTCGGCGCAGGAAAATTCAGGCCGCTACGGCCACTTCACCCGGCTTAACGTGCTTTATTTTCCGTTTTCTGAGACGACCCCAAACGGCCCGGCACCCCCACGGTAACTCTCCCCAACCCCCGGCGTAACTCTCCCCAACCCCCGGCGTAACTCTCCCCAACCCCCGGCGTAACTCTCCCCGCCCCGATCTGGAAAACCCAGACGGGGCGCGGCTTTGCGGGCGATTCGCAAAATCCATCCAAGATTCTCCAAGAATCTCCACTAGGCGCAGCACAGCCCGCGCCCTGTCGGCGCGGTCTGGCATTGCC